>NZ_CEZPJD010000584.1:0-5128 GCF_983059655.1 Okeania sp. | reverse complement strand
TGGTTTGATATTAATCCAATTTTAGAAGGTGCGGAAGAATTAAAGTTATGAATGAGTTAAATTTATCTTTTGAGAGTTCTGATAATGAGCGATCGCTTGAAGATATAGCATGGACAATTGAAATGTCTCAGGGACAGTTTTGTTTGATATTAGCTGTATGTGACTCAACTAAGTTGCGCGATAATATGGCACAAAAATTACAAGAAATTTGCCCAAATATAGAAGAGATTGTTCTCAAGTCATCAGATATTCTAATTTATCCCCAACTTAAGGATATAAACAGTCAAAAATATCCATCAGCAATTATGGTTCGTGGTTTTGAATCAGTTACAAAGATTGATCGAATGTTAATTTCTCTGAATCAAGTAAGAGAAGATTTGTGGAAGTCTTTTAAGTTTCCTGTAATTTTATGGATTAATGGGGAAATTGCAAAAAAAATGATTCGACTTACTCCAGATATTGAGAGTTGGGCAAGCATAACTAATTTTAGTAGTTTTTCTGGAAAACAGGTTGATTATCGACCAGAAAGGGTAGATAGATTTAATCATAATCAAGGTTCTGGAGATAGCGATGGATTGAATAATAATAATAATTTTTTAATTGAGTTGTTTTTGAGATTTTATGTTCTTCAGGACTTATGCAAAGCAACCAGGTTTTTAGGATTATATTAATTAGTTTTAAATACAAAATTACGAGCTATTTTTTATCAGAGTAAACTATCAGTTTTAATTGGATTTCAAAAACTAAATGGAAGGCTTCCTAGAACTCATCCGAAAAATTGCGATCGCTGTGCTTACGATTACTGTGCTTGCGAGCGCTGTGTTCGTGATCGCTGTGCTTACAATCACTGTGCTTGCAGCTATTTTTCAAGCTATTGCCAATTTTTTACTAATTCTGATACTAATTCTGATTATTTTTCCCGTGCTTCTATACTTTTTATCTTTGGTCAGAGAATTCGTAGCACCTATCTTGGTAGATAAGGGTATAGAACTAGCCAAATCTGGTAATGTAGAGGCAGCTATATCTGCTTTTAAAAAAGCTTTAGCACTAAATCCTAATATCTACCTTTATATTACGGGAAAAACTAAAGAAACATCTCTGGAATCCTGTGCCAAAAAATTAGCAGCATCTACAAAATTAGCAACATCTACCAAGATAGATGAGGGAACCAAGCTAGCCAAATCTGGTAATGTAGAGGCAGCTATATCCGCTTTTAGAAAAGCTTTAGAACTAGATCCTAACAGCAACCTTGATATTACAGGAAAAACCCAAGAAACAGATCCGGAATCCTTTGCCAAAAAATTAGCAGCACCTACCAAGATAGATGAGGGAACCAAGCTAGCCAAATCTGGTAATGTAGAGGCAGCTATATCCGCTTTTAGAAAAGCTTTAGAACTAGATCCTAACAGCAACCTTGATATTACAGGAAAAACCCAAGAAACAGATCCGGAATCCTTTGCCAAAAAATTAGCAGCACCTACCAAGATAGATGAGGGAACCAAGCTAGCCAAATCTGGTAATGTAGAGGCAGCTATATCCGCTTTTAGAAAAGCTTTAGAACTAGATCCTAACAGCAACCTTGATATTACAGGAAAAACCCAAGAAACAGATCCGGAATCCTTTGCCAAAAAATTAGCAGCACCTACCAAGATAGATGAGGGAACCAAGCTAGCCAAATCTGGTAATGTAGAGGCAGCTATATCCGCTTTTAGAAAAGCTTTAGAACTAGATCCTAACAGCAACCTTGATATTACAGGAAAAACCCAAGAAACAGATCCGGAATCCTTTGCCAAAAAACTAGCAGCATCTACCAAGATAGATGAGGGAATCAAAATAGTCAAATTTGGTAATGTAGAGGCAGCTATATCTGCTTTTAAAAAAGCTTTAGAACTAGATCCTAATATTAACCTTGATAGTACAGTAAAAACTCAAGAAACAAATCCAGAATTCTTTGCCAAAGAGTTAGCAGCACCTCAGAAAATCGTAGAAGGAATAAAGCAAGGAAAATCTGGAAAACCTGAAGAAGCAGTAGCCATTTTAAGAGAAGCACTACAATTGAACTCTGGTATTGATATCTACAAACATTTAAGTCAATTCAATAGTGGGTTAGATCAATGGGCAGATCAAGTTTACAATTCTTTGGAAGAGAAAGAAAAACCAGTTGCTCTGCGTATTTTCTGGGAACTTGTCGAGAAAAGTAAAGTTAATTATGAATTCAGGGACGCTATTTTAGAAGATTTACCTAATCCAGAGCAATCTCTGGAACTTTTACAGCAAGTGACAGGCAAGTTGGCTGACGAAAAAAATAGATTAATTACCATAGGAATTAGCATAAATACTAGGAAAAGAATTTTATCTATTACATATAAACCTTTGTTGGATAGTTGGATAACTTTACAAAAATGGCTCAAAGATTATCAACTTGTAATAGAAGTAACATTGGAAATTGAAAGGGTAGCTAAACGTTGGAAAAAGGACCAAGATAATGATGATTGGCTATGGCGAGGAACACAATTAGTGGAAGCGGAGAATTCTTTAAAAGAACATGGGCATTTAGGACTATTAAAAGGTTTTGGTTATGAATTTATTGAAGCTAGCAAAGAGTTAAGACAAAAACAAACAGAGGAAGAACGTAGTCGATTAGAAGTTGTCAATAAACAATTGGAAAAATTTAATCAACTTAAAGATGAATTTTTAGCTAATACCTCTCACGAACTCCGAACACCTCTCAACGCTATAATTAACCTGGCGGAGTCAATGATAGATTCTCCCACTGATCGACTATCAGAATCCCAGAAAAGCAATTTATCTCTTATTATTTATAGTGGTTCTAGACTAAACTATCTTATTAACGATATTCTAGATTTTTCCAAACTTAGAAACAAGGATATTCAACTTCAACAGAAATCAATTGGTATCAAAGAAATCACTGAAATAGTTATTACCCTAAATCAACCTTCAGTGAAAAATAGCGCCTTGAAACTGATTAATTCTATTGATGATAATTTACCCCCTGTATATGCTGAT
Organism: Okeania sp.; assembly: GCF_983059655.1. NCBI lineage: Bacteria > Bacillati > Cyanobacteriota > Cyanophyceae > Oscillatoriales > Microcoleaceae > Okeania > Okeania sp. The sequence continues at coordinate 2,101 of NZ_CEZPJD010000584.1, read as the reverse complement.
GAAAATCGTCTGCAACAAATTCTATTCAACCTTATTGGTAATGCCATTAAATTTACTGAAAAGGGTAAAATCGAAGTATCGGCAAAATTGGTTTCTGAGAAAAATCAGAGACAATTAGCAATTACTATTTCTGACACAGGTATTGGTATTTCAGAAGATAAATTAGATAGTATTTTTGAATCTTTTGAACAAGCAGATGGAACTATCTCCCGTGAATATAGGGGAACAGGTTTAGGTTTAGCAATTACCAAACAACTTGTTGAGTTACACGGTGGCAAAATTGGTGTAGAATCAGTGCTTGGAGAAGGTTCCCGCTTTACCTTTACTTTGCCTGTGTCTGAGAAACCAGTAGAAAAAATAGGCACTTCACCAATTTTATCTCCAGTATTACAGACAGTAGATGTAGACCAAATAACCACAACTATTAACCAAGTATTATCTACAGATAGCAATTCTTACCAAATTTTAGCAGTTGATGATGATTCTGCTAATCTTATGGTACTTAATAATCATCTGTCAAATCAGAATTATATTGTTACTCAGGCTACTAATGGTCAAGAAGCATTGAAGCTCCTTGAGAAAGGTTTCCGACCCGAGTTAATTTTACTGGATGTGATGATGCCAGGAATGACAGGTTTTGAAGTCTGTCAAAAAATCCGGGAGAAGTTTACGTTGTTAGAAATACCTATTATTCTAGTAACTGCAAAAAATCAAATTTCTGACTTAGCTGAAGGATATCAAGCAGGTGCAAATGATTATCTAACTAAACCTTTTTCCAAAGATGAGTTATTAGTAAAAGTTAAAACCCATATTCGCTCCTCTAAGGCAAATCAAGAAATCCAAGATGAGTTAAACCAAGTTAAAAAACATCCTAGTTTACTCAATATTAGTCATTCCTCTGCAGTCGAGTCAAAGGATAAATTTTTTACCTTAGCAAAAAATAAGGATTCCAGCAAGAATAATTCGGGAAAAGTTCTGATTGTTGACGACAATTTCACGAATCTAGCACTACTTAATCGTCATCTTTCCAATAATAACTATTCTGTGAATCAAGCTTCTAATGGACTAGACGCGTTACAAATTCTAGATAAAGGTTTCCAACCTGATTTAATTTTACTGGATATAATGATGCCAGAAATGACAGGTTTTGAAGTTTGTCAAAAAATCCGAGAGAAGTTATCACCTAATGAACTCCCTATTATTTTTCTCACGGCGGTAAGTGACATTGATGGCTTACAAAGATGTTACGATTTAGGGGCAAATGATTATCTAACTAAACCCTTTTCTAAAAGGGAATTATTAGCACGAATCAAAACTCATATTAGCTTAAAAAAGAAGAATCAGGAAGTTCAAGAACAGCGTCTACGAGCTGAAATTGCTGAAATTGAAACATTAATCTCTTTATCTCAAGCTCGTCTATTATCTGATGATTGGTTGGGTTCTTTAGTTGCTGTTTTTCAAGGAGGTAAAAAGTTACAAAATGTGCAAGTTTTACCCGATCTAAAAATGAAAGTAACTTGCCAACTCAGACAAGTAGTTGAGAACATTTCAGAGAAAAATTGTTTCCAATTTCATACAGCTAAAGTTAACAAAATTATCTTTAGTCCAGACGGTAAAACTTTAGCTTCTGCTAGCAATGATGGAACAGTAAAACTCTGCCGATTAGATGATAGTTCAATAGTTACTCTTGAAGGTCATAATAATCCAGTGACTAGCGTTAGTTTCAGTTTCGATAGTCAAATATTAGCTTCTGCAAGTCAAGACAATACAGTAAAACTCTGGGGATTAGATGGTAATAAACCCAGAACTTTTCAAAATAAGGGAAATAAAGTAATTTTTTCTCCTAATGAACAAATATTAGCTTCTACTAGGGAAGGAACAATAAAGTTTTGGCAAGTAGATGGTACTGAATTGCAAATCACCCCTGATTTAAAAGTAATTGAAGACTTAAGTTTTAGTTCGTTCGGACAGATTTTAGTTTGTGCTACTGAAGAAGGTATTAAACTGTGTAAATTAAACAATCCTAATATACTAAGCATTCATTCTGATAAAGATTGGGTAACAAGTATTAGTTTTAGTTCTAATGGAAAAAGTTTAGTTT
>NZ_CEZPJD010000583.1:0-5129 GCF_983059655.1 Okeania sp. | reverse complement strand
GTTGATTTTCTTTAATAGTTGATACTTGTTTGTTGTACCAACGATTCATTGATTTGAGATGTTTACCATCTACAACCCGTGCTTGTACCTACATTAGATACACAGGTCAACCAATTATTTACACCATGGTCTATTCCTAATACATTATCTTGATTTAATTGAGGTTTAACTACTTCTTCTTTTTCATAGATAAATTCTTGGGTAAAGCATCTGTTCCTCGGTAATATTCTCAGTTCTTTAAGAGATAAAAATTCAAGATTACTTGGCATAGGAATATAAAAACAATCTAGACCAAACCAGCGCTTACAGGTATTACCTAGTGGTACTCTAATTTGATTATCTTTAAGTTTTAATGCTTGTTTGGGATAGCTAACTGTAGCCATTCCCCCTTTTTTTCTATAGTTAGGAATCCTTGGTCTGTGTTCGATTGTACCTTCATTATAGGCTTTTATTAGACCATAATAAGAGCGAAATGATTCCGCTACAGTTCTCAATATTTGTTGTGCTGCAAGAGAGATGTAAAACTTTATAGTGATTGTTCTTTTTGTATACCTTTTCTTGCGTCATACTTGCCAATGCCTTTTTGAGACTTAAAATATAGTTGCCTGGCATAATATATTCCCATGTTAGTGAGCTTGTGAGACTGTTCACATAAGAATGTTAAGATATCAATTAATTCAGAATTTTTATTTACTAAAACTTGCTGACAACAGTACATTGGAAACGGGCCGAACGAAAACTTATTGTCGATCATAGTAACAGAGAAAAACTTTAGTTGTCTAGTCCAAAGGACTACTTTGTTTTCATCCCCTCGGTTCAAACACGGGGGCCTTCAACGTGGCTTTTCGGTCAAATAAAATACATCGGATTAAAATCCGACTCCTCGCCTTTCATCCATCGCTTAAAAGACGATGGCTTTCATGCTCCCGTCTTATTTAGGTAAAGCCCTCAGTATAGCCATCATTACTCAATAGTTGTCATTTTTGCTTTCTATTACTTCTTGCTAAGATTAGTTTGACTTTGATTTTAGCGTTTCTGAATTATGAACAAAAACAAATTGATAATTATCTGTTTATCAACAATTATATTAGTTTCAGTACGGCTTAATTTCCTATTTTTTAATAGAAGCAGGAATTATTATTTACAATTAAACTCCCTACAATTAAATCCACTTGCCATAAAATTTTATCCTGTTGATGCTAATCCCAAAGAGACTAAAAATTTCAATCAAAAAAATATAGTTTTTTTTGGAGATTCTCGTGCCCGTGGTTGGAATTCACCCAAAGATTTTGATAATTTTAATTTTATTAATCGAGGTATTTCTGGGCAGACTACAGGGCAAGTTTTAGGAAGATTGAATCAACATCTAAAACCTTTATCTGCGGATATTGTAATAGTTCAAGTTGGTGTAAATGATTTATATAGAATTCCAATATTTCCTGATAATAAAGAGACAATTATTTCTGAGTGTAAATCAAATATCAAAGAAATTGTCAGGCAATCTCGTCAGCTTGGTGCTGTTGTGATTCTGACAACTATTTTTCCCATTGCTGAAGTGCCACTTGAGAGAAAACTTTTTTGGTCGCTGGATGTAGAGTTAGCTATTCAGGAAGTGAATGATTTTATTTTTTCATTGGAAGAAGAAGATGTAATAATTTTTGATACAAGAGAGATTTTGGCAAATGAACAAGGAAAAGTTAGGGAAGAATATAGTAGAGATTTCCTTCATCTTAATCGCGCAGGATATAAGGCATTGAATGAAAAATTAATGCCTATTTTAAAAGAGTTATAGATGGGGTTTAAATAGAGAAGCAGAAGGTTTAATAATTAGAAAATAACCTGCCATTGGCAGCATGATATAGCTATGTTAATCAAGCTGTATTTCAATAACTTATCCACTAATATTGAGGGAAATGATAATCGTAAAATCAAACCCAAGAAATGAAAATGTGTTTCAGCTAATTCAAGAACTTGATGAATACCAATCATCTTTATATCCTGCAGAAAGCAATCACCTAGATTCTGTAGAGACTCTAGTACAAGATAATGTATATTTTGTTTCTGCTTTCTTTGAAGATAATCCTAATCCAATAGCTTGTGGAGCAGTAAAAATTATAGAAAATTATGGAGAAGTTAAAAGAGTTTATGTTGTGCCTAATTACCGTGGGAAAGGTGTAGCAAAAGCAATTATGAAAGCTTTAGAGGAACATTTAGTCAACAATAGAATATTAATAGCAAAGCTAGAAACAGGAATTTATCAAGAAGAAGCCATATCCTTCTACAAATCCTTGGGCTATAAATTTACTCTCCCTTTTGGTGAATATAAGCCCGATCCACTATCAGTTTTTATGGAAAAATTATTGGCAACTTGAATTTAGAGTTCAACTTTAGATTCTTGTCTCTGAGTCGGAACAGAGCAAATCTATATTAGGGCTTGCTGAATAAATATAAAAGTCTTTGCAGATAAAGGTAAATTCCTTTTTAAGTATTAAAAAGTGCGAAGTTTTAGGTAGTAATGGTTAAATTAGGAGCAGATTTTGGTCACAGATAGGGGCAAAAAAATTAAGGGACTATTCTTCCTACTATCTCCTCTATAATTCCCATTTCTCCTGACTCCTGTTTCCTGTCTCCTAACCCTACTAAAAGACTTTTGAGTGCAAACCCTATATTAAAGTTCTTCTGAGAAGAATGTGATGGATACCTCGTACTTTCAAGACTCGAAAACTGCTGTATATTTGTTTGTGAGATGAGTCGATAATTTTGAATATTTGCTCACCTAATTAAGATAATGACAAAATCTGACTTGACTTTCTAATAAAATTTTTAACTATTTGTGGGTACAAATTACTTCTAAATTTTCAATTCTGAATTCTAAATTCTCAATTCTTCCTTCTGCTTCTAAAGCGATCGCCTGTAATTTATCTAATATTTTTTGATTAGCTGACTGCCACAAACTTCGTTGATTTGCTTCTAATAATCTTTCTGCCATATCCCGTAATTATCAAGGATTTTTTATTGAATAAATAGACTTTACATTTTTCTCAAAAATATCAGCTTCTGCTACTCCTTGATACATCAAATATTCCACATACTCAACAGTTCTAATTAAATCTCGATAATCAGTAGAGTAAGCAAATATATGTGTTTTTGATTTGGGAGTTGATAATTTTGAATATTTGCCCACTGTACTAGATTTTTTTATTAACTATTAGCTTCAATTATTCCTTCTGCTTCTAGAGCGATCGCTCTCAATTTTTCCAAAGTTTTTTGATTAGCTGACTGCCATAAACCTCGTTGATTTGCTTCTAATAATCTTTCTGCCATATCTCGCAATGCCCAAGGATTTTTTGCTTGTATAAATGATTGTACATTTTTATCAAAAAGATAAGTTTCTGCTACTCCTTGATACATAAAATCTTCGACACATTTTGCTGTAGCATCATAGGCAAATAAATAATCTATTGTAGCTGCCATTTCAAAGGCTCCTTTATAACCATGACGCATTACTCCAGCTATCCATTTAGGATTAACTACTCTGGAACGATAAACTCTAGCAATTTGTTCTTTTAATTGTCGAACTTTGGGATTTTCTGGCATAGAATTATCACCAAAATAAGTATCAGGATTTTTGCCAGTTAAAGCACGAATTGCTACTGTCATTCCTCCTTGGAATTGATAATAATCATCGGAGTCTAATAGATCGTGTTCTCTATTGTCTTGATTATGCAAAACTATCTGCATTTGTTGGAGACGTTGAGAAAATGCTTCTGGAGAATTTATCGCTCTAGCTTCCTGGTTATAACTATTATTAATTCCTGTATAAGCATAACTACTCCAATTAATATAAGCTCTAGCTAAATCTTGGTCATCTTGCCAATTTTGAGATTCGATTAAACCCTGTAAACCTGCACCATAAGCTCCTGGTTTAGAACCAAATATTCTATATTGAGAACGTGCTTTTGCCTGAATTTCAGTTAATCCTAATTCTTGCCAACATTTGACTTCTTTTTTTACTTGAGCAGCTAAAGGATTTTCTGTTGGAGACTCATCTAAATTAGCCACAGCAATAACAGCTTGGTCGAATAAATCGATAATATTAGGAAAAGCATCTCTAAAGAAACCAGAAATTCTTAAAGTTACATCCACACGGGGTCTTCCTAATATTGAAATTGGCAAAATTTCAAAGTCGATAACTCTTCGAGAAGGTCTATCCCAGACTGGTTTTACTCCTAATAAAGCCAGTGCTTCAGCAATATCATCTCCACCAGTTCGCATAGTAGAAGTTCCCCATACTGATAACCCTAAAGTTTGAGGATATTCACCATTTTCTTGAGTGTATCTTTCAATTAAATTTTCTGCTGCTAATTGCCCTATTCTCCAAGCAGTTTCTGTAGGAATAGCGCGAATATCTACAGAGTAAAAATTCCGACCTGTGGGTAAAACATCTGGTCTACCTCTTGTGGGGGCACCAGAAGAACCACTGGGGACATATTTGCCATCTAATCCTATTAATAAGTTAGTAATTTCTTGATGAGTTTTTTGCAGAGAAGGTAGAAGATTTTGGCGAATCCATTCTAATTCTTTATTTGTCTGTGGAAAGGGAGAGTCTATCGGATTTTGGTTAATTAAATTTTCGACTAAATTAGCTGCTTTTTGCTCGATTAACTCAACAGCATCACCCAGGGTACGACAAGATATTCCATCTATAAATAAGTTGTGATTAATAATTGTAGAAAAATCGTCGGTGAGAGGGTCAAACTCTAAACTTAAATCTTCAGCTAAAGCACGAGTTAAACCCAAACGAGTAGTACTAGGATGACGAGCGATCGCTACAATTAAATCTCGTAATTGTTGACCTTGAGGACATTGCCCAAATATATGTAAACCATCGCGAATTTGTGCTTCTTTTAATTCACAAAGATAGCCATCTGCATTAGTGATTAATTCGGAAAATCTAGTATTTTCATCCTTTTCAAATTTCTCTCCTATTTTTAAGTGGGGCGAGGATGTCAATAAATCTTTTTCTGTACTGGAAGAGTCGGGAGACAAACTTTCTATTTCTGTGACAAATTTTTCCCTATTTTGCTCAGAAGGCGAGAGGAAGTCTGAGTCTTTTTCGGAATTGGAGA
>NZ_CEZPJD010000582.1:0-5136 GCF_983059655.1 Okeania sp. | reverse complement strand
TTAGTATTGAGAGAAATTAGTCTCGAATCAGCAACTATTAAGTCAATAAAACCACGCTGGAAAAAGTCTCATTATCGGGCAGTTGTTAACTGGTTGATATTCCATCAACCCCATGCAAATTCTTCTAACTTGGAGAAAGTAAAGGGTTATTTAGAAGCTTTTTATCATTTGTGTCAAGCAGAAGATTGGTATAAGGCAACTCAATTAATTTTTATTCGTCTTAATACACCGACAAAAGAACAACTTCACAAGCAACTTTACACTTGGGGATATTATCAAAAACAAATTGAAATTTACACTCAAATTTTGAGTTTTAGGGAACTAAGTCTCCAAACAAAAGCTACTGTTTTAACAAATTTAGGAAAGGCAAATATAGCCTTAGTAAATTTCGACCAAGCTATAAAATACCTAAAACAAAGTTTGAGTATTGCTCAAGAAATTGAATCTCGTGAAGAAGAGGAAGAAGCGATACAAAACCTCGGTCATGCTTATCTATTGAAAAGAAAATTTCCTCAAGCAAGAAATTACTTTCAGCAAAGTTTAGAAATTAGCCGAGAAATTAAAGACCGCCAAAGAGAAGGAAGTGTTTTAGGAGCAATAGGAAATTTTTATTTGATGAGGAAAAAGTATAACCGAGCCATTGACTATCAGCGACAACAGTTAGCCATAGCTCAAGAAATTCAAAGTCCTAGTCTTGAAGCAACAGCTAAGTGTAATTTAGGAATTATTTATTGTAAATTGAAAGATTATGGTCAAGCAATTGAATTTTCTCGGTCAAGTTTAGCTATAGCTAGAGAATTTCAAGATAGTCAGTTAGAAACTACAAATATAGGTAATTTGGGGTTAATTGAACGTCGCTTAGGAAATCATGCTAAAGCAATTGAATTAGCTCAACAGCGTTTGGCAATGGCAAGAAAAACAAATAATATTGTGACAGAAAGTGAAACGTTAGGAACTTTAGCAAATATATATTATTCACTGGGAAATTATGAGAAAGCAATACAGTATAGCCAACAAAATAAATTCCTGGTAAATAAGCTTCAACATCCGCAGTTTGAGATGGGATTATTCTTAGATTTTGGAAAAATATATTTAGCAAATAAAGATTATGCAAAAGCCATAGATTATTTTCAAAATATGTTGCAGAGTGCTGAAAAAAACAAAAATATTGAAGGTGAAATTTCAGCATTAATTGCTTTGGCTAAAGTATATGCAGAAGATAAAGATTACTTACAAGCAATAGAATATTATCAACAAGCTTTACCTCTGACTCAAGAAATAAAAAATCGACAGATACAAATAGTCGTACTTTTTGGCTTGGGAGATGCTTACCAAGAAACTAAGAATTACAACAATGCAATTAAATACTATATAAAGTTCATAAAAGTAACCAGAGAAATAGGTAATAAAGAAATAGAAATACAAATATTGGCAAAAATTGGCGAGTGTCAAACAAAAATAAATAATTTTATAGCAGCAATTAATTATTATCAACAAATGCTGAAAATATCACAAGAAATAGGCAGCAGAGATACAGAGATGGTAGCGTTAGGTTCCATAGCTTCTGTTTATGAAAAATTGGAAAAGTATCCTCAAACAATTAAGTATTATCAGAAAGCCTTACTCATTACCAGAGAAATAAGAGATTGGCAAAGAGAAATAGCTATATTGATAAATTTAGGATTTGCCTATGGAAAATTGAAAAACTACAATAAGGCATTTTTAACTTGGTTAAGCATAAGTTTTAAACATTGGTTAGCTCTGCCTATAATTTTAGGAATTGTCACACTGTTAATAATAGTAGGATTTTTTTATTTGGTAATTTATGCTTTAGCTATTTTAGTCGCACCTCTATTCATAGCTTTTGTAATTTTCAAGTTCTGGCAAACTCTTGTAGAAATCAAACAACATACAAAAGTCAATAAAAACCAGGAAAATAGAAATGAATAATATTACGCCAACCATTGAATTAGTTCTAGAAAAAATAGGTCTCGAATCAGCAACCATCAAGTCAATCAAATCAGTTCGGAAAAGGTCTCAATATCGAGCAGTTATGAACTGGTTGACAGAATATAAACCCCATGCAAATGCTTCTAACTTGGAGAAAGTAAAAGGTTATTTAGAAGCTTTTCATCATTTGTGTCAAGCAGAAGATTGGTATAGGGCAACTCAATTAATTTTTATTCGTCTTAATACACCAACAAAAGAACAACTTCACAAGCAACTTTACACTTGGGGATATTATCAAAAACAAATTGAAATTTACACTCAAATTTTGAGTTTTAGGGAACTAAGTCTCCAAACAAAAGCTACTGTTTTAACAAATTTAGGAAAGGCAAATATAGCCTTAGTAAATTTTGACCAAGCTATAAAATACCTAAAACAAAGTTTGAGTATTACTAAAGAAATTGAATCTCGTGAAGAAGAGGAAGAAGCAAGACGAAATCTCGGTCGTGCTTATCTATCTAAAGGAAAATTTCTTGAAGGAAAAGATTTAGTGGGAAATTTTAATGCTAAAGTGGAATTTAATCGAGCATGGAACTACTTTCAAAAAAGTTTAAAGATTAGCCGAGAAATTAATGACCCCTACAGGGAAGGAAGAGCTTTAGGAGAAATAGGAACTTTTTATGGTGTTAGTCAAAAGTATGACCGAGCTATTGATTATTATCAAAAGCAATTAGCTATAGGTAAACAAATTCAAAATTTAAGTATTGAAGCAACGGCTAAGTGTAATTTAGGAATTGTTTATCGTAAATTGAAAGATTATGAGCAAGCAATTAAATTTTCTCAGTCAAGTTTAGCTATAGCTAGAGAACTTCAAAATAGTCAGTTAGAAACTGCAAATATCAGAAATTTAGGATTTATTGAGCGTCGCTTAGGAAATCAGACCAAAGCAATTGAATTATATCAAAAGCTTTTAGTAACCGCAAAAGAAATAAATAATATTTCAATAGAAAATCTAGCATTAGAAGACTTAGCAAAAATATATTATTGACAGGGCGATGGTGAAAAAGCTGCAGGCAATTATGATAAAGCTATAGAACATTATCAACAAAGTTTATCTCTTGTAAATAAAATTCAATCTTCCCAGGAAGAAACAGTATTATTTTTGAAATATTTGATACTTTTGAATTTAGGAGAAATCTACATAGCTAAGAAAGATGATGTGAAAGCTGTAGATTATTTTAAAAATATTTTCTTTACTGCTGAAAAAAACAAAAGCATTGAAGGTCTAATTTTATCAATAATGAGTTTTGCTAAAGTATATGCAGAACAAAACAATGGCAGACTATTAAGCAGTTTTTGTCTAGGGTTAGCTCGGTTTATAATTTTCGCTGTTTTTGTGAAATTAATCTTGAAATTAATAGATTTAATATTACTAGGATTTTTATATCTATCAGTTTTTGTTTTAGTTATTTTAAGTCCAGTTATATCCATCGTTCTTATGGTTTTCAAGTTATTGAGAAATATTATCCCAATCAAAAAACATACAAAAGTAAATAAAAATCAGTAAAATAAAAATCAGTGTAAGCATTCAGCTATTAGCAGTCAGCTCTCAGCTCTCATAAGGGGGTTTTAATATATAGACTGTTTCAGCCAGCTAGAGAGCGTAAGTATAAATTATGAGTAAATTAGTAAAGCTTTTATTTCAAACTAAAAGCACTCTTCTGATGGCTGATAGCTGACAGCTGAATGCTTACAAATCAGTAAAATAAAAATGAATAATATTACACCAAGCATTGAATTAGTTCTAGAAAAAATAGGTCTCGAATCAGCAACTATTAAATCAATCAAACCACGCATAAAAAAGTCTCATTATCGGGCAGTTCTTAACTGGTTAACAGAATATAAACCTCATGCAAATGCTTCTAATTTAGAAATAGTTAAAGGTTACTTAGAAGCTTTTTATCATCTTTGTGAAGTAGAAGATTGGGAAAAAGCTACAACAATTATTGATATTACTCTCAATACCCCCACCAATGAAAAATTACGCGATCTATTAATAACTTGGGGTTACTATCAACAACAAAAAGAAATTTTTGACCGACTTTTAGGCAAATTTAATGATGAGTGGCAGCTCATTTGTTTAAATGGCTTAGGTCGATATTATTATTCTACAGGTAGATATGAATCCGCAATTAATTACTTTAATCAAAGTTTAGTAATTGCTCAAAAAAATCTCCTGACTGAAAAAGAAGTAAGCATACTAATAAATCTAAGTGCTCCTTATCACGAAACAGGAAATTATCAAAAAGCTATAGATATTTTATCTCAAGCTTTGAAAATTAATAAAGCAATAAATAACCGTCTTGGAGAAGGTGCAATATTAACAAACTTGGGTTCTATCTATGATTCTCTTGGAGATTATAAAAAAGCAATTCAGTTTCATACAAAAGGTTTAGATATTGCTAGAGAAAATTTCAACCTCTATCAAGAATGTATAGCACTAGGAGGAATAGGAAATATTCATTTTTCTCTGCAAGATTATCACCTGGCAATGAATTATTACCAACAACAACGAAAAATAGCAGAAGAAATAGGCGATCGCCAAAGTATTAAAAATGCATTAGGCAATATTGGTATTATTTATCGCTTTCTCAAAACATACCCCGAAGCTATTACCTATCTTGAGAAAAGTTTAGAATTAGCAATAGAAATGGGTGATTTGAATGGAGAGGAAACTGCTATAACAAATCTAGGTGTAATTGAAGTTGAATTAGGAAATTTAACCCAAGGAAGAGAGTATTTAGAAAAAGCTTTAAATATTGCTAGAAAGATAGACGATCGCCGAGGTGAAGCTTTAATATTATTCGGTTTAGCTCAGTATTATTATAGGCGTGGTAAATTTAAACAAGGTATTACTGCCTCTCAACAATATCTGAAGATCATGGGAGAATGTGGAGTAAAAATAAATGCTTTACCATTGCCAAAATGGTTTAAATCATTCTTAAAATTCAGTCAAAGAGGTAAATTTCAGCTAACTTTATTCCTGTTATTTGTATTAATAGCATTTCCCATTGCCACAATTATATTTTTCATAACTACATTATTTTGGGGTTTATACAATAAGCAGAAACCCAATTTTCTGCTAAAATCTCTAGGCGATCGCTCCTAAAAAACTTATTAAAATAGTTA
>NZ_CEZPJD010000581.1:0-5163 GCF_983059655.1 Okeania sp. | reverse complement strand
AATACTCGCCCACTAAAAACTCAGGCTGAATTGGTGAAAGAAAGTGAGTTTCAAGAGCAAGAGTTAGAGTTAGTATTAAATATTTTTGTCGAGTCTAGTTTAGTGTTTTTGTTGCCAGAAAAACCAGCAGAACGTTATCAGTTAGTGCATGATTATTTAGTTGCTTTTATTCGGCAAAGGAAAGAAAATGAATTGTTTCAAGAGTTAAAAAAGGAAAGGAAAAAACGACAGAATTTGCAGAAAGAACTTGATTTATTAACAGAATTAGAAACCGAACGAAAACGTCGAATAATATTGGAAAAAGGAGGATCATTTGTAATTATAGTATTGCTAACTATAGCAGCATATTTTGGAGTGAAAGCACAGCAAAGAGCAATAGTTATTAGTGAAATTAATAGTCTAACGGCCTCTGCTAATACTCTTCTGGTTTCCAATAAAAAATTTGATGCTTTGATAGAAAGTGTTAGAGCAGCTAGAAAATTACGAAATATAACTTGGGCAAAAGTAGATGACAAGACTCAAATGCGAGTTATAACAACTTTGCAGCAATCTATCTACCTAGTAAAACAGCGCAAGAGTTTAGAAAAACATACTGATAAAGTATACAGTATTAATTTTAGCCCTGATGGTCAAATATTGGCTTCAGCTAGTGCCGATAATACAGTTAAACTTTGGAGTCTGGATGGAAAATTGTTGCAAACTCTCAAAGGACATACAGATCGAGTTTTTAGCGTTAGTTTCAGTTCTGGCGGTCAGTTAATTGCTTCAGCTAGTAAAGATCAAACCATCAAACTTTGGCGCTTAGATGGTACCTTAGTTAAAACTATTACAGGACATAAAGAAACAGTTAAAAGTGTTATTTTTAGTCCTGATGGTCAAACTATTGCCTCAGCTAGTAAAGATCAAACCATCAAACTTTGGCGCTTAGATGGTACCTTAGTTAAAACTATTACAGGACATAGTGATGAAATTAAAAGTGTTAATTTCAGCTCCAATGGTAAATTTATTGTCTCAGCTAGCCAAGACAAAACCATCAAACTTTGGCGCTTAGATGGTACCTTAGTTAAAACTATTACAGGACATAGTGGTACTGTGTATGAAGCAACTTTTAGTCCTGATGGTCAAACTATTGCTTCGGCAAGTGAAGATCAAACTATTAAACTTTGGCGTTTAGATGGCAATCTAAAAAAAAGTATTTCAGGGCATACCGATAGCGTAAGAAGCGTAAGTTTTAGTCCAGATGGGCAAAGCATTATTTCAGCTAGTTGGGATCGAACTATAAAACTCTGGAGTTTAGACGGTATTTTACTGGAAACTTTTAATGGTCATATAGATAGAATTTACAGTGTAAGATTTAGCGCCAACGGCAAAATAATTGCCTCTTCTAGCAGAGATAGTACAATCAAACTTTGGCAAAAGAATAGTATACCTAGACTCCGAGGTCATCAAGATACAGTCTTGAGTGTAACTTTGAGTCCTGACGATCAGATGATTGCTACTGCTAGCGCCGATCATACTATTAAACTTTGGCATCGTGATGGTACTCTTCTTCAAACTTTCCGAGGACATACAGATAGAGTCTTTGAAGTGAACTTTAGTCCAGATGCTCAGATGATTGCCTCTGCTAGTGGGGATAAAACTATAAAGCTCTGGCATCCTGACGGTAGTTTGATCAAGACTTTAACAGGGCATTTGGATATAGTAAGTAGTGTGAGTTTTAGCCCAGATGGTCAGATAATTGCCTCTGCTAGTGAGGATCATACTATTAAAATTTGGTATCGTGATGGTAGACTAATTAGCACTTTAACAGGTCATCAAAGTCCAATCAGTCAGGTTACTTTCAGTCCAGATGGTACAATTCTTGCTTCTGTCAGCGATGACAAAACCATAAAATTGTGGAAACCCAATGGCAATTTAATTAAAACCTTGAAAAAACACTTAGATCATGTTTATACTGTAAATTTTAGTCCTGATGGTGAGCTAATTGCCTCGGGTAGCCGAGACAATACAATCAAAATTTGGGATCAAAATGATAGAGATATCAATACCTTAAAAGGTCATACTAGAGCGGTTTCTCGTCTTGATTTTAGTTCAGATGGAAAATTTATTGTATCTGCAAGTTGGGATGGCACTGTAAAACTTTGGTATGGTGACGGAAGAGAAATCAACTCTTTGCAGGGGCATAGTCAGGAAGTTCGTTCAGTTCGTTTCAGCAATGATAGGAAGTTACTTGTTTCTGCTAGCAACGATCAAACGGTGATTTTGTGGCATTTAGATTTAGATATGCTATTGATGCATAGCTGCAACTGGATTAATGATTACTTGGAAAATACACCTAATGTACTAGAATCAGATCGAAATTTTTGTAATATCAGCGATAAAAAATAGGATGTTTTATCTAGGAACTTGTATGGAAGCTAGTTTCACAATCCATTTCAGATAAAATTTGTAGAACTTTTTTTTACATGATACCTAAGTTGGCTTTGAATCAAAAAATATTTTTACTATGATATCGTTTGCTTTCACTTTTTACAGCCCTTTTCAAATGGATGAACCACATAGTCAAAACCAAAAGCCTTGTAGGGACGTTCCATGGAACGTCTCTACTTTGGTCTACTAATCACAAAAACTGCTGTCATTCAAAAGATGAAAATGCCTAAATCAAAATCTTGCCTTTTTCTCTAGTTATATTCAAGGTTAATACTAAGAAAACTCTGCTCTACTAAATATACGAATCATTAGGTTCGCTATCTTCCTCAAACGGGTCTGTTCCAGTTCCCTGACTTGCAAGTTTAATTGATGTCATTACTAAATCATTATCATTTTTAAAATCACAATCTCTGCATTGTTGATCGGGGTCTTTAGGGTCTTCTCCAGTTCCCTGAGCAGCTATTTTTTTTGGTAGTTGAGTGCTAGGTAAATGAGTAGCCGAAGCTATTTCCAATAAACCCAAGCCTACCGTGCTATAACAAATCAATCCTACTACTAAGAATTTATTAATCATAATTAAATTAATCCTCAACTCTAACTTTTATTGTCTCAGACATCTGTAAAAAGAATTGACAAACGCAGAAGTCTATCTTAATTAGATTTTAGCAATTAGTGAGTAATTTTACAGCTATTTAAGATGTCTACTCTTAAATCTACATTAGCATAATCTAGATTTCCGAAAATTATTAGGGTTTACGTCAACAAACTATCTGTAGTAAAAATCCCTGATTATTAGTAAGTATAAAGTTTTCTTTGACAATTGTAATTTTTTATTTTCTTCTTGGTAGAAGACCAAATTTTCCCTGTTCCCTATTCCCTACGATAAAATTGAGCAGTAGCTTCTCATAAATAATTATGGCTTTAGATCCCAAAGCTTTTTTTCAGGCAACAGACCCTGGAATTCCTCTGTTTGTAGACAATGCAGAAATTGACAATAGATACTATATTGACTTCTCGGCTGTGCGTGGGGGACAAGTTATCAAGAAATTACAAAAGACCATTCTCTGGTCTTCAGGCCGACCTACTTGTCAACTATTTACTGGACATATTGGTTGTGGCAAATCTACAGAATTATGGCGGCTCAAGCAACAGTTGGAAATAGAAGGCTTTCACGTTGTCTACGTTGAGTCTGACAAAAACCTAGAAATGGGAGATGTAGATGTAGGGGATATCCTTCTAACTATTGTCCAACAAGTTAGTGAAAGTTTAGAGGAGTTGGAAAACTTTAACATAAAGGAAGCCAACAGACTAAAAGGTATACTCCAGGGAGCTGCCAAATTATTGCAGACAGAAATTGAAATATCTAAGATTGAACTCTCTTTCGGAATTGGCAAAATAACTGCTGAGGCCAAGGCTAGTCCTGAAGTTCGTAGTAAACTCAGAGAATATCTCGGACCCCGCACCAGTGGCATTATTGAAACTATTAACCAAGAATTGCTCGAACCTGCTAACGAAAAGCTGAAACAGTATGGCAAAAATGGATTAGTAGTCATGGTTGATAATCTTGATAAAGTTGATAATACTATTAAATATCAGGACAAAACTCAACCAGAATATTTATTTGTAGACCGAGGGGGACAACTAGCAGCACTTCAGTGTCATGTAATTTATACTATTCCTTTAGCGCTAAGATTTTCCAATGACTATGAAACATTAATTCAAAGATTTAAAAAAAGTCCCCAGGTATTGCCAATGGTGGCGACACAGTTACGCGATGGTAGTGAATGTGCTGAAGGAATGGAGTTAGTTCGACAGTTAGTGTTGGCAAGGGCGTTTCCAGGATTAAATCCACAGCAACGTTTGGCAAAAGTTACGGAAATCTTTGATACTCAGGAAACTTTAGATTACTTATGTCGTTTCAGTGGTGGTCATGTAAGAAATGTATTGCGCATAGTTAATGATGCTATTATGGAAGAGGATAAGTTACCAATCTCTCATAATAGTGTTAAAAATATCATTAGAAGCTATCGCAATGAGCGAGTTTTAGCTATAGATGAGCGGGAGTGGGAATTATTACGCCAGGTAGCTAAGAAAAAGAAAGTAACAGGAGATGACGGATACCAAACTTTAATCCGAAGTATGTTTGTCTATGAATACCAAGATGAAATAGGTTCTTGGTTTGACATTAACCCTATATTAAAAGATGTACCGGAGTTAAAAAATGACAGAAGTTAACGATCGAGCATCATTGCAGAGGTTAGTTAGGGGCATGAAAATGTCTCAAGGAAAATTTAGGCTGTTTCTAGCTCGCTATAGTTATCTGAGTCAGCGCGATCGCCTAATCCCACAACTCCAGGTATATTTTTCTGGGGTTTTGCAGGAGTTGATGCTGGATAAGTCAGTTAGTTCACTTTATGCAACTATCCAAAAACGTCAAGAAAATCAACAGCTAGATGCTTTGATGGTATGGGGTTTAGAATCAGTAGTAGATGTGGATGAGTTACTCCGCTCAATGAGTTTAGTATTAGACGAGTTTAGAAAAAACCTTCATTTTCCGATAGTATTATGGATAAATGAAGAGGTTTCGCGGAAGTTTATTCAGTTGATTCCTGATTTTGAAAATAGGTCAAGTTTGACTGTATTTGAAATTTCTACTGATGAATTAATAGATTTTATTAGGCAGACGAGTGAGTCTGTTTATCAAACAGTTTTAGAGAGTGGGGCAGGAATATT
>NZ_CEZPJD010000580.1:3129-5164 GCF_983059655.1 Okeania sp. | reverse complement strand
AAGCTTTATCTCTATCTCAGCAAGTAGGCGATCGAGGTAGTACAGCAACCACTCTTTACAATATGGCTTGGCTCAAACGAGAGGAAGGTAAACTCACTGAAAGCCTCACTTTCATAGAAAAATCCCTAGAAATAATTGAAGACCTCCGTACCAAAGTTGCTAGTAGCAATCTTCGTGTCTCCTACTTCGCTACCGTGCAGGATGAGTATCAATTCTACATCCAATTACTCATGGAACTCCACCAACAACAACCAAACCAAGGCTATGATGCTAAAGCCTTCCATGCCAGCGAACGCAGTCGCGCCCGTACCCTGCTTGAACTCCTCAACGAAGCTAGTGTCAATATCCGTCAAGGAATAGATCCCCAACTCGCTTCAGCAGAAAGAAATCTCCAACAACAACTCAACACCATCGAAACCAAACGTATCAAACTCCTCAGTGGAAAATACACCCCCGAACAAAAAGCTACTATCGAACAAACAAGAGACAAACTCATAGATGAATACGACAAACTCCGCGTCAAAATTCGGATCGCAAGCCCAAATTATGCAGCCTTAACCCAACCTCAACCCCTAACCCTCAAAGAAGTTCAACAACAGGTATTAGATGATGACACCTTACTCCTACAATATTCCTTGGGTGAAGAAAGTAGTTATCTGTGGGCAATCACCAAAGACAACATCTACAGTTATCAACTTCCTACCGAAGCAGAAATTAAAAATGCTGCTATAGAGTTGATGATGATAATAACAAATCCACGGGAACGCAACAACATAGCAAAAGTTGATAGTGTGGCTGATGCTCTAACAGAAATTCTGATCGAACCAGTTGCCGATAAATTAAACAAAAAACGTTTATTAATAGTTGCCGATCGCTTCTTACAAGAAATTCCTTTTTCTGCCTTATCAATACCAAATACCGATGGAGAAAGTGATGGTTATCAACCTTTAATAGTTAACTACGAAATAGTAAATCTTCCTTCAGCTACTACTATTGCCAATATCCGCAATGTTACAAAATCTCGAAAACTTGCCCCGAAAAAAGTAGCTATTATTGCCGATCCAGTATTTAGCCTGGAAGATAGTAGAGTTATTTCAGTGAGCAGTGAACAGTTATCAATTATCAGCGATCAAAGCAACACAGCATCTACATCAGAAAATCGCAGTCATGCTTTTCCCCTAGAGGCACAACAATTAGCTAGAGCAGCTAGAGATGTTGGTATTAAGTGGGATAGACTTCCCGCTACTCGCACTGAAGCAGAAGCAATTATGGCTTTAATACCAGAGTCGGAACGCACTCAAGCTTTTGACTTCCAAGCTAACCGAGAAAAAGCAACCAGTCAGGAATTAGGCCAATATCAAATTGTACATTTTGCCACTCATGGTTTTGCTAATGGTAAGCAACCAGAATTATCAGGGGTTGTCATGTCGTTAGTAGATAAAAATGGCAACTGGCAAAATGGTTTCCTGCGACTGAATGATATTTTTAATCTGAATTTACCAGCAGAATTAGTAGTATTGAGTGCGTGTCAAACCGCTCAGGGGAAAGATATTAAAGGAGAAGGTTTGGTAGGGTTGACAAGGGGGTTCATGTATGCAGGGGCAAAACGGGTAGTAGGTTCGTTGTGGGTTGTGGATGATGCTGTAACAGCGGATTTGATGTCGCAGTTTTATCAGGGGATGTTAGAGCAGGGGTTATCGCCTGTGGAGGCATTGCGGGCAGCGCAATTGCAGATGTGGGAGGGCGGGATAAGTCCGTATTATTGGGGAGCATTTACATTACAGGGGGAGTATGATTCAAGATAGTTTAAAAGGTTTGTGGAATGGGCATCTTGCCCGTTCCAGATATTTTCGGGACAGGCAGGATGGGGCTTACCACTTATATTCATCCCGTCCCTCAGCAATGCCTAAAGGGGACGCAGAAGGGAAAGAAAGGTTCAAAACATGGTATAGCTGATAGCCAATAGCTGATAACTGATAACTGATAACTGATAACTGATAACTGAAATGACTACTTTATTTTATCGAAACTTTAG
>NZ_CEZPJD010000580.1:0-3029 GCF_983059655.1 Okeania sp. | reverse complement strand
CTGATAACTGATAACTGATAACTGAAATGACTACTTTATTTTATCGAAACTTTAGATTATTAATCCTAGCAATACTAGTAATTCTCACCTGGGGAATTTCAGCTTTTTTCACATTGCCACGACTTGAAGACCCTGAATTAGTTTCTCGCCTGGCGGTCGTAACAACTTTTTTACCTGGAGCTGATGCTGAACGAGTTGAAGCTTTGGTTACAGAAAAAATAGAAGAAGAATTATCTGAAATTGAGGAAATTAAAAGCTACGAATCAGATTCTAGGGCGGGTAGTTCGATTATTACTATTGAAGTTTTAGATTCTGTTGAAGGGGACGAAATTGATGCAATTTGGTCAAGAGTTAGAGATCGATTAGATAGAGCTGCTCCTGAATTACCTGTAGGTGCAGGTCCGCCACGACTACAAGAGTTTGAAGTTAAGGCTTATGCTTTGATTGCATCTTTAATTTGGGAACAAGATGACGAACCTAATTATGCAATTCTCAACCGCTTGTCTGAATTATTGAGAGATGAATTATTGGGATTATCGGGAACAGAAAAGATCGATATTTTTGGCAAGCAAGATGAAGAAATTGTAGTAGAAATTGACCAGACTCAGTTAGCTAGTATTGGGCTAACACCTCAACAATTATCAACACAAATTCAACAGAGTGATGCTAAGGTTTCAGCAGGTCTACTACGCAGCCAAAATAATGATTTACTATTAGAAATTGAGTCTGATTTAGATTCCCTAGAAAGGATTAGGAGTATTCCAATTAGCTTTAGCGAACAAGGACAATTTGCTCGACTTAGCGACATTGCTGAAGTGAGGAAAACTATTATTAAACCATCAAGAGAATTAACATTAATTAATGGTCGTCCTGCTGTTGCATTAGGGATATTTGTGGAATCAGATTATCAAATAGACCTTTGGGCAAAAACAGCAGAAGCAGAAATTGATAAATTCCGCGAACAACTAGGCAAAGGTCTTAAGCTAGAGATTATTTTTAATCAAAGTAATTATATTGAAAACCGCCTAGACAGTTTGATTTTTAATTTGTTTATTAGTGGCTTTCTAGTATTTGCAATTACAGTCTTTTTAATGGGTTGGAAATCTGCAATTGTTATTGGTTTAGCCCTACCTCTTTCGATTTGTATGGTTCTAGGTTCCATGGGATTGTTAGAGATACCACTACATCAAATGTCAATAACTGGATTAATTGTTGCATTAGGATTATTGATTGATACAGCAATTATTGTTGTTGATGAAGTTAGTCAAGGTATAGCTTCAGGTTTAAAATCAGAAGTAGCAATTACTAAAGCAATTCATCATTTATTTATGCCTTTAATGGCATCAACTCTAACTACAGCTTTGGCATTTTTACCAATTGCATTAATGCCTGGTCCCTCTGGAGAATTTGTTGGTAGTATTGGTATTAGCGTAATTTTAGCTGTGCTTTCTTCACTATTAATATCCATTACCATAAGCTCCGCAATAACTGCAAAATTATACCACAATCCCGGTGGTAATTCCTGGCAAAAAACTAAACAGCTATGGTGGAAAACGGGATTTTCAAATTCTTATTTAACTAAAATTTATCAACTAACTTTACGCAGTTTATATAGTTCTCCTTTGTTAGGAATATTACTAGGTTTAATTTTACCAATAACTGGTATAGTTCAGTTGGGAACTCTCCCCCAACAATTCTTTCCTCAAGTAGATAGAGACCAAATACAAATTGAATTAGAATTGCCTGTTCTAACTTCAATTGAAAAAACAAGAAATACTGCTCTACAAGTCCGAAAACTAATTTTACAGCACTCAGAAATTGATGAATTACAGTGGTTTTTAGCCCGTAGCGCGCCCAGGTTTTACTACAACTTAAAAGCAGGTAAAGAACGATATCTCAATTATGCTCAAGGATTTTTACAGCTCAATACCATCGCGAAACCAGAATTAGTTAACAGAATTCAAGCAGAAATTGATGCCGCATTTCCTGAAGCTCAAATTGTGGTGCGATTATTGGAACAGGGGCCTCCTTTTGATGCACCAGTAGAACTACGAATTTATGGTCCCAACTTAGAGGAACTACAACAAATAGGAGAACAAGCAAGAGCGCTATTAGCTCAAACTCCGAAAGTAACTCACACCCGCAGCACCTTAAACGATATTCGGCCTCAACTAAAACTGCTAGTGAATGAAGAAGAAATTCGTTTAGCAGGACTCGATCGCGCTGCTATTTCGCAACAATTAGATACTTTACTAGAGGGAAATTTGGGAGGTTCTGTTCTCGAAGGTGTTGAAGAATTACCAGTGCGGGTACGAGTGTCAAATGCTCAAAGAGGAGACTTTAGCCAAATTACATCCCTAGATTTACAAGCCACTGGCTCCAGCCTCAATCAAAATCGCCTAAATGCAAATGACACAATACCTCTATCAGCTTTAGCAGAGGTAGAATTAGAGCCACAATTTTCAGTCATTAGAAGACGTAACGGCAGACGAGTAAACTCCATTCAAGGTTTTATTGCTGCTGGTGTTTTACCTTCAGAAGTTCTGACAAAATGGCAGCAAGCGTTAAATGATTCAGGTTTTGAAATACCATCTGGGTACTGGTCTGAAGTTGCTGGAGAGTCAGAACAACAAGGGAATGCTCAAGCAAGTCTTTTCTCTACTCTGCCAATTATATTAGTGTTATCAGCCTCAATTTTGGTGTTATCCTTAAATTCATTCCGAGCAGCTTCCATAATTGGTTTAGTTGCTATTTGTGCTGTAGGATTAGGATTCTTTAGTTTATGGCTATTTGGCTATCCCTTTGGGTTTATGAGTCTGATCGGCACATTTGGTTTAGTGGGAATTGCCATTAATGACTCAGTTGTAGTTATGGCTGCTATCCTGGAAGATCCAGAAGCATCTCAAGGCAACAGTCGAGCTACCCGAAAAGTAGTCCTACGTTCAACTCGTCATGTAATTGCTACAACCTTAACCACAATGATTGGGTTTGTGCCCTTATTGTTAGGAGGTGGTAGTTTTTGGCCTCCT
>NZ_CEZPJD010000579.1:0-5167 GCF_983059655.1 Okeania sp. | reverse complement strand
CCTACTGCCTTACTTTCATAGCTAATGGGAATAATTTTTTATTTTGAAGTCCCTTATAAGTGATGACTAATAACTGAAATGACTGACTACTTGTAAATTCGATCAAGTAAAAATAGTCCTACAACAATTCCGATAAAATGGGCAACAATAATGTGAGTATTACCCAATAGTATAATAATATCCGGTGTAAATTTTTCCAGTTCTGTAGAGTTAAACATAGACGCTCCCATCACTAAAGATTCGCCTAATAAAATACCTCCAATTGCTTCTGCTCCTAATAAAGTCAGAGTAACCCCAACCAAGTTCGTAATTAAAGTCCTTTTCACTTGTTTAGTTGTATCTGCCCTAGTTGGCCTTGTCTCTGAAGAATCTGTAGGTATTCGTAATTTTCTTGCCAAACGAGTGTAACGAAATGACAAGAAGATGCTGAATCCTAGTACCACAAGACCACAAATTGGGAAAAAGAGGCTACCTCCCGCACCTGCTTCATTCATTTGATTCGGTAAGATGAAAGCAGCAAATAAAAACATGAAACCTGAAATTATTCCCAATGCAAGTTGGGACCAAAAACAAGTCCACCCACCTAACCGGAGTGCATTGGCTACTTGTTTAACAGCAGTTGGTAAGTCTGATAAGTTTGACATATTTGTGCTTATGTATTGTCAATACGATAAACTACTATGGTTTTTAGTAAATAAAGGGCAAGTTTATTTTCTGGAGATGTCTATTTAGTCGAAAATGACTCATCGTTTTAGGTTGGGGAGGAATTTTCGACAAAAGCCTTGAGCTACTCACAACATTGCCCTCAAGAGAAAATGCTATAGATTTTCTTTTTCTCCGGCGCATGGTTAGGGGTAGGTTAATCTTGTTCGCTCTCAAGGCGCGCTTCCCAGACAACCCAACAAACTCTTGAAGTTTCCCAACTTAAGAGACTTGTACTGACACTATCTAGACCTGTGGCCTAAATGTACTTAAGACTGTAGCACTTATACCGACATTTGAGCAATACAAAAAATTTGGACTGACATTTCCATGACATTATGAACTAAGGATTACAGAGGGTCTTTCTACAGATATTCGATCAAATTCTGGCAATGTGCTTGACTCTAGGTCAACTCCTTTTAAAATATATTTAAGAATTGTAAATAAACAACTCTATTTGTAAACGTTATTAAATTTGAGACCTATTAATTATGACACAACCACAACCAACTACAAAACCTAATCTGGATGAACCAAAATTCGGTTTTAACCAATATTCAGAACGTCTCAATGGTAGAGCAGCTATGATTGGCTTTGTATTAACTCTGGCAATTGAATACTTTACTGGAGAAGGTTTACTATCTTGGTTAGGTCTCAATTAAAGTCTTAGTTATACCTACAATTATAGAGATGACTACTGGCTACCTTATATAATAGAGATTAAACCCATACAAAAGTTTATAATAAAAATATAGTAGAAGTCTATTGTTGGTCAGCCTAATATTGTCAAGAACTTACTGATTTAAAGTTTAATGTGGCAGTATAGTTAGTTATTAATCTCTATAACAATATTAAGGGAATTAATTGGACGATCGGTTAAATTCCCTTGATTCTAAGAAACTTACAAGTAAATTTAAGTTGTATCAAATTATGCTTATGATCGACGCTTTATGGCCAAAATTTTTGAAGGCTGCTTATCGAAAAGAGCCTTTAGCTAGTTTTTTAGTGACAGTAGGATCGGTTGATGCTGTCATTGGTGGTTTAGGGGCAAGTTGGTCTCTGTTTTTCCTGGGGATGGGTACAGTAGGTGTAGCGATCGTATTACGTTTCTGGTTGTTACAGCGTTCTCATGTCGATCATTCTACTCCTGTTCCAGAATATTATTTACCGCCTAATTCTTCTCGTCCACAACTGCCAATTCTAAATAGAAATAAAAGGCATCTTCCTTAATTTCAAAATTTAAATGATCGGCAATAAACCCTCATATCCGATCAAAATTAGTCAAGCTTTTAATGTTGGTGGGTGTTTTGATTAAGATTAAGAATATTACCTTATTCATTTTCATTTATGGGAATATTGCCTTACCGAACCATTTTATGAAACAGAATAAATCTAGTTATAGTTTATTTGAAGAGTTAGTGCTTAGTAAACTTGTTTCTATTAAGCACGCTAAGTCTAAAAACTTGAGTTTACGGAAATCACTTTTCAGATAGAGAGATTAAAAAATCGACCTATATCATTCTCATTTTCCTAAAATATAGCACTACGCAAATAGGGCGCGGACATTTCTCTATATTCTTATTCCTTATTATCTTTTCACTCAAATTTATGATTAAACCCTAAAGAAGCTATTGCAATATATGTGGATAGTCTCAAGAAATAGGTATGCAAGACATTTCGTACAATTTAGGAAAAATTAAGGAGGGTTAGAACTTGAAAAAAAGTTTTACTGCCTAGAATGATTGTGTGTCACATTTGAGCTAATTGTTTTATAAAAAAATAAAAAAAGGGAACCTTGGTTCCCACTTTCCTGATTTTTTAAATTTCTTCTCAGTTGCTGTTGTTGTTTTTTTACTTGCCTTAATCTAGCAGTCCCTCCTCTTCCTTTAATATTTCTTCCCCGATAACGAGGAGACTCCCACCTCTTTAATTTCTGTGCCATATACGCAAATTTTACCTCATATTAGTAGAAGTGGGCAGAGAGAGACTCGAACTCTCACGACCGAAGTCGCCACATTTTGAGTGTGGTGCGTCTACCAATTTCGCCACCCGCCCTTATTGTTATTATTATAATCACTTGTTGTCAAATTTTGCAAGAGATCTAGATATTTTTGGCTACTTGACCATCTGTCAATTTCTTTAGCACGCAATACAGGTAGTGGATGAGTTAGTTGGGCTGTTTGAAGTTGCCTTAAAGCTTCACCCAGTTCTGTATGACTAAATTCTTTGTAAGCTCTTGCTTGGGCTAAAAAAGCATCAATATTAAGTTGAGCAGATATACTCGGAGAACCACCTGCTAACTTCATAAGAACTGATGCTACTACTTTTGGGTTTTGTGTGGCTAATAAAGCTGCGCGGTCGCAAGTGAATTCTGCACATCTTACCCATTCTAGTATTTGATTTTGTATGCTTTGAGCTATAATACCACCCCATGTAGAAATTTGTCCAGCAGCCAGTACAATTAAATTACCTAAAGTGAGGTATACTCCATGCTCACATTTAAGATGTCCTAGTTCGTGACCTAATACTGCTTGAATTTCTTCTAAGTTTAGTAATTCTATCAAAGATGTATGAATAACAATGAAAGGTTGCTTGCCTCGCATAGCAAATGTGTAAGCATTAGGAACAGGATGTTGACGAACATATAATTGTGGTGGTTCTAGATCGAGTGTATGACAAGCATCTAAAAGTATTTTATATAAATGTGGCAGTTGATCCTTACCTACTAATACACTGGATGCAATATTTTCCATGTAGAAAAATTGCTCTCCTAATGGTCCTAATAATTGCCTAATTAATAAATCTATGCCAGGTAGTTGTTTGATAGTATTAGTTGCTTCTAAGTCTAATGGATGGCGAAAATTATCTGCTTTTAAGCCAATTAGGGGTATTGTTGTCAAAGACATATTTTGTTAATTGTTAGTATAACTTATATTAAGCTAGCACAATTTGAGTAGAATAATTTCTGCTTAAACTGTTTCAAAATTAAGGATAGTTTGTTTTTTTAGTTAGTTATTGTTATGTCGCCAAAAAAATCAACTTAAGTTTAGCTGAAGTTTGGTATGAGAATAATTTAGTGTAGTTCATTTATTCAAAAAGGAGCTTAAAAATTTAAAAATAGATATTTAAAATTAAAGGATATTCTATGTAATATCATGTCCGGTTGAACAGTTATAAATAAACGACGAAGGAGTCAGGAGACAGGAGACAGGAGGGTAGAAAGAATGAAGAAGGAGAAAGTTTTTTCCAGAGCGCTCTTATCCGGACATGATATAATACCAATTTGAAAAAAGAATGTTACGGATAATAAGTGCAAGAAAAAAATTTTGTAGGAAATTTCTCTTTGACAAAAAATAGAATTTACGAACTGAAAACTGGTATTAAATCTATTCATTCTGGCTGCTGAATTGCAGGATTGCTGTTTGCGTTTGCGTAGCATCCCGTAGGGAAGCATGACAAACGGAAATTATCAGAAATACCCTAGCTATTTGTAGCAAAAATTTATCAAATTGGTATAAATGTGGCACAGTAATTCAGAGTATAAATAATTAAAGCTTATTTAAAAGAATATTCAGGATGGGAAAAATATAGTTCTTTCCTACTACCTACAGAGTAAGCTACTGAACAAGCTATACCTACTTTCACTATCATGTAGATAGATTCAATATTTATAGAAGTTGATGATTTTTGATTAAGTTATAGATAAAAAAATGTCTATCTTAATGTAAGTATTCCGCCGTCAGCCATCAGCTATTGCTTTTAGTTTAGGATCAAAACTTTATTAACTGTATTACTAAAAAAGTTGCCTCTTTGTACCCTTAAAGTAAGTTGTTAATTTACAGCACTTTTTAGGAAGCGTGAGGTACAGTTTGAAGATTAATCTTTTTTTCCCTACTCCCTACTCCCTACTCCCTAAAGTCCTAAAATTTTGTACCTCATCAACTCCAAAAACTGCTGTAAACACTGCCCTTAAAGATAGAGTATTGTTAGCTGAAGTCCGCAGTTCCTCCGGAGGAGGCTAGCTGACAGCTAATAGCTGTTTGCGCAGCATTCCGCAGGAAATACTTACATCTTAATTAAATGCAGGAGTTACAAATTATGGAATGATATTGCTAAAAAGTTAGTTGCTTATTTAACTTGAAAAACCTAATATTAATCATTATAGCAATTATAAAATCCAAATTTATTTTTATCAAAAATATCAAATCATTAGACACTATGCAACTTCTCATAGCTATGCTACGCGAAGTCACTAAAAAATACTTGTTATATTAGTTAAGTGATGAAGCAAATCACTAGGTATTTCATTATTAAACATTAATGATTAGAAGAGCAGTTACAACATATTTTATAAAAATATCAACTCAATAGACCTCTCCGGAAAAGAGGGAGTAGGGAGTAGGGAGTAGGGAGTAGTGGAAAATAATTGATGATTTATGCGTATGGGATTGATTTAATTTTTGAT
>NZ_CEZPJD010000578.1:0-5176 GCF_983059655.1 Okeania sp. | reverse complement strand
TTTATGCAAAAAAGCCCCAAATCCAAAATTAAATAATTAATTAGGGCTTGCTGATTAAATATCGCGCGCATTAACAGATGTGGGTTTGAAGAATTTTAGGAACTGAAAAAGTACGAGCTTTTAGTTGGATAGAGGGGAAAAAGTAAGGATTTGGGGTAATGATGAGAGAAAAACTCAGGGGTAATGATGAATGACTACCTCTTCTACAACTCCCCGTTCATCCGCTTCTCTTAACTACTGCCTACTGCCTACTCCCTACTCCCTACTCCCTACCCTCACCCATCAGACTTTTGAGCGCAAGCCCTAATTATTACACAATTATTTCTTGTTACCAGGCATTAAACGGTAGGCATCCATACTTAAAGATGCTCCTAAAAGTTGAGAAAACCAGATTTCAAAAGAGCGAAACCCATAATTAGGAATATCTGAATCTATATTAGATATAGGTTCAACAAGAATAGTAAACATTCCTAAACGATTTCCTGCTAAGACATCAGTAAATAAGCGATCGCCTACCATTGCAACTTGCTCTACTGGTAAATTCATCGCATCAACAGCTTTTTTTAATTTACGACGCGAAGGTTTACCAGCTCCAGCAATATAAGGTATATTAAGAGACTCGGCGATGCGACTTATTCTATATTGGCTCAAATTATTACTTACTAACCATAAACTTGTGATAGTTCTAATTTCTTCTATCCATTCACTCAATTCCGGAGAAGTATCACTGTCACGAATTGGTACAAGAGTTTCATCTACATCTAAAACTAACCCTTTAATTTGATTTTTTTGAATAATTCCCGATGTTAGACTTAAAATTGAGTTTCCCAAAACTAAATCTGGCTGTAAAAGTTTACCCCAAGACATAAAATTAAATTTATATTTATACTTAATTACAATAACGATAATTTTAAATGAATAAGTTAAAAGTTAAATATTAGCGCAGTATAAATAAAATACATTAAAGTTAAATTTATTTCTTAATAAGCCACTAATTTTAACTTCTTACTCATCAAAAAAAACAAAAAAAACTACTAGTGCATGGTGGCGGAAATAATATAGTTACAAAATCCTAAAACAATTACAAATCAATACTTTTAAGAGCTGATTTGTAAACTGAGCTGAAACCCTTTGATATCAGGGGTTTGTCGAAAATTATGCCCTGGGGGCTTAGATAGACTCGAACCCTTACACTGTAAGGTATTTATCTTCTTAATATTTACTTTATAAATCAGCTCTAACTCCCGCGTAGCGACACTAGTTACTGAGATGATAACATTCTTTCTACTTCTGCAATAGCAGCCTCATGTTCTGCAGCAGTACGACTGAAAATATGAGTACCATCATACCTGGCCATAAAATATAAATATTCAGTATCATCTGGATTAAGAGTTGCTTCTAAACTTGCTAAACCAGGACTAGCAATTGCTGTTGGTGGTAAACCAATATTCAGATAAGTATTATAAGGAGAAGGAGTTTCAACCTGACGATAGGTAAGAGGTTTCTCTTTTGTTTGACGAATACCAAGGCCATATTCCACTGTTGGATCTGCTGCTAACCTCATACCTTTCTTCAAACGATTATTAAATACACCAGAAATTACACCTCGCTCCTCAGCAACTACAGATTCCTTTTCTACAATACTCGCCAATGTCACCCACTCATGGAGATTCAAATTTTCGGCATTATCCTGATTTTTCTGATATACAGGCAATGCTATTTTTTCAAACTGCCCTAACATTTGATTAACAACACCTTCGGCAGTGTTTTGTTCCGCTTCTATCTTATAAGTATCTGGGAATAAATAACCCTCTAAGTGAGGAATATTACTTGGTAACCATGGAAATCTATCGTCAGGAATATTTTTAGTAGCAGCAATAAAATCAGCAGCAGGAAAAAATCCTTGAGCTTCTAAATATTCAGCCATTTGTTGAATTGACCATCCTTCACGAATGGTGTAGCTGAGTTTAACTACATCTCCGTCTAGAATCTTATCTGCAATCGCGCTGAGAGGTTCTGTAGGCGATAAATTATAAGTTCCTGCTTGAAACTCTAAATCAGAATTTTGCATTCCCAACCATTTTACCCAGAAATTCCAAGCTGTTGCAGAACGAATAATACCAGCAGCTTCCAAATCTTCACCTATTTGTTGACCATAAGTTCCAACTGGAATTTTAATTGTTATAGCATTCTCTTCTGCAGACTGAGTAGATGATGTGTTTGTCACTAGAGGGCCACTAACCCAACTCCACCAGGCCCATCCCTGCCAAGCAAAAATACCACAGCTTACAGGTAAGATGGCCAAATAGAATAGGGCACGATTGGAAATTAGTTTAATACTATTTTTCATTTGATTAGTTAAAATTTTATCGGACGAATTCGCTCTTCTTGAAAACCATGTCGCTTTAGCCCATGGATGAAAAGCTCTCCGGGCGACTGAAGTCGCTTGTAGAAAATATCTGATTTTCTCAAGACCTTTTCGTAGGTTAATTATGCTATTATGTATACCACAAATACAAAAGGTAGGTCGAGCCAAAATGATAATTTACGAGTTCAAAGTCAAAGCTAAACCTGAGCAGTATCAAGCAATAAATGAGGCCATTAAGACATCTCAATTCATTCAAAACAAGTGTTTAAGATATTGGATGGATAATAAAGGTGCGAGTAAATACGACCTAAATAAATATTGCAAAGTATTGGCTCAAGAGTTTGAATTTGCCTCAGAACTCAACTCAATGGCTCGACAATCGGCTGCAGAAAGAGCTTGGTCTGCCATATCTAGATTTTACGACAACTGTAAGAAAAAAGTTAAGGGTAAAAAAGGTTATCCAAAATTTAAAAAGCATTGTCGCTCTGTAGAATATAAAACTTCTGGTTGGAAACTGTCAGAGAATACAAAAGCAATTACTTTTTCAGACAAGAAAGATATAGGTACTTTGAAATTAAAAGGTACTTACGATTTAAATTACTATCAATTGAACCAAATAAAACGAGTAAGGTTAGTTAAACGTGCAGATGGTTATTATGCTCAATTTGCTATTCAAATAGATTTAAAAACTGAGTCTCAAACAACAGGAAAAGCAGTAGGTTTAGATGTAGGAATTAAATATTTCTTGGCTGATAGTAATGGCAACACTATAGAAAACCCTCAGTTTTACAGAAAGTCTGAAAAGCAGTTAAACCGAGCTAATAGGCAGAAATCTCAAAAGTACAACAAAGGCGCAAAACCGCAGTCAAAGAACTACCACAAAGCTAGAAATAGATATGCGCGGAAACATTTGAGAGTAAGTAGGCAACGTAAAGAATACGCTAAGAGAGTAGCATATTGCGTAGTTCAATCTAACGATTTGATAGCCTATGAAGATTTGAATGTAAAAGGTATGGTAAGAAATCGAAGGCTAGCTAAATCAATCAATGATGTTGGTTGGTCAACTTTTCGACTTTGGCTAGAATATTTTGGTTTTAAGTATGGCAAGGCTACAGTAGCAGTACCACCTAACTATACAAGTCAGAATTGTTCTAACTGTGGGGAAGTTGTCAAAAAGTCTCTGTCTGTAAGAACCCATGTTTGTCCTCACTGTGGGTATGAAGCAGATAGAGATGTAAATGCGGCAAGAAACATCCTACAAAAAGCACTATGTACGGTGGGGCACACCGGAACTTACGCTTGGGGAGACACGCCCTCTGGCTTAGTTGGAGATATCCTGCTAGGTGATGGTGAGTCATTGAGCCAAGAATCCCCATCTCTTTAGAGTGGGGAGTGTCAATCTAGAGCATAATTGTAGGTCTAAATCCTTGACTAGATCGTCCTGATTTCCTTAAAATTCTAAATAGTCTATTCCATATCATTGAAAAGTTGATCTTCTAACATTGATTGAACCATTGGCTGAATTTGCTGAAACTCTTCTTCTGAAAGCAATTCTAGTTTTCCATCATCACTTTTACGAGCTGGAATTAAAAATGGATCTAATGGTGTATATATTGCGTATTTCTGGTCTTTATATAAAAAAGTGGCCAACTCTTCGTAATATTCACCTTCTTCATCATTTTCATTTACTTCATCTAGTTCATCTTCATCCCATTCTGGTAACTCCCCAGTAACAGTTAAGGTTATAGCTGTTCTTTGAAGAGTAAGGTTGTGTTCTTCAAGTACAACTTTGGCAGTATCAAAAATTCGATCTATCTCTACTTCATCACCCACAGGAATACTTGCTTGGTCTACATCTCCTTCTGCCCAAGTAAAAATTTCTACAGGTAAGTCTATTGGTAGTAACATTACATATTCTTGGCTATCTAACTCCAGAGAATACTCTACAGTACAACATAGCGATCGCTCTGCCTCATCAGTTAAAGTGACATAAGTTTCTGGAAATTGTCCATTTTCTTGTGATTCTGGGGATGAAAACATTTTGGGTATTTGGATGATTTTTTCACTTTAGTAGTGCCTTAAGTATAGGTAAATTCTGTTCATCAAGCTTCAAACAAGGTCTAAGAGGTTGAGTTTTTATTGATGAGCATTAAGTAGATTTTTAGATCCTACTAGATAATTACCGTATACTTTCATAATAGTTAACTGTAGGTAGTATGTATTTCAATACTCAACAGTTTTCCTATTAGATTCTAAAATATCATAGCTTCTTTTCGAGATAATTAACAATTCTATAATTTCTCAGAGTTATACTTGATTGATAGTTGATCGTAGCCAAGTTTTACTAATCTGATTATAACTCTGTTTTTATACTTAGTATTTATTGGCTATTTTTCAATATATTAAATAGGCAATCTTATTCATGAGGAAACAGTTAATAGGAAACAGAGAATAACAATTGATAACTTATGGATAATAATTGATTTTATTTTTGATTTTTACCGAATAATTAATAATTAATAATTAAATAATTATGGTTTAAAGCCTCCCCTTTTAAGGGGATAAAAAGCGGTCGTTTGCTTTGCAACGCTGGCGCGAAAAGCGCAGCTTCCCGTAGGGTGGGATGGCGAGGTCCCCTCGCCATATCCAATCGACCAAGACAGCGGTCGCTCTTCGGAGCTTCCCGTAGGGTGGGATGGCGAGGTCCCCGTTCCCTCCGGGACGCTTTCCGTTAGGAAAGCTTTGCGGTAGCAAACGCCATATCCAATCAACCAAGAGAAGAAATAATATTTCCTTATATTCAATTCC
>NZ_CEZPJD010000577.1:0-5187 GCF_983059655.1 Okeania sp. | reverse complement strand
ACCAGGGATTAATTGATTTGACTTCGGCTACTAAACGCTTATGCAGGGTGATGGCACTTGGGCGTTTTTTAGTTTCTTCGTACTCTTTTATGCAAGTTGCTAATCCCCAGTTATAAGCATGACGTGCAACTCCTGCGTGTTTGGCAAGTATTGTTTTTTGTTGATTGTTAATTTTTAGCTTAGTTTTAAAGGATTTCATGATTATTGTTTTTGTTGGCACTAAGCGCGCAGTTCTACTGTTTCATATCTAGTTAATAAGTTAGACATAAATCTAGCGTATCACAATAAATGTCTAATTGTGTTTAACTTTGTCCAATTATTTTAATACTGTTGATAGCCCTCTTTTGTCACTATGGGAAAACTCTTATAATTTCTAAATTATAGTATAGAGCTTTTGTCTATCAGGCGATCGTCAACTTTTTTCTTCCTGAAAATTCCTGAGATTTGTGAAATTGCCAAAATTCGATTATCAAACTTTGTATTTCTTGTTATAGCTGCTTTCGGTGGAAGTTCAAATAATAGAAAAAACCGGAGAGCTGCAAAATAGGGTTAAAACTTGAGATAAGTTCCTGTTAAACAGAATTTACTGAATAATTATTAATTGTTGAACAACTTCCTTTTTGCCTTGTCGCATTTTTGATTGATAATTGCTCTGACTTGAACTTATGAATTTTCAGTCAATTTTTACTTATTTCTAAAGGCATAACATCATGGAAATGTGAGTAATCAACATAGTTTTGACCATCAGCAGAAGTAAACATTATATCCACAAAGCGCTGATGCCAAATTATCTGGTCTAATGTATAAATATGACGAGCGTGAATAGTCTGAGAAACAGTTTCGTCTAATCCCGTAAGCATTATAAAAAATCGCATATCCTGATGATTTAAATTCTTAAAATCATCTTCAGACCAATGATATAAAGGAGTATTTTCATCAATTTGATGCATTACTAACCAGGTAAGAGCAAGCATTGGTGTTTGAGAACGAACCAATTTTAAATCGCATAATCGTCGTAGAGAATGTCCTTCAGCAGAAACCTCTTTATCCATTAATAAAGTTACTCTCACTTGAGTTTCTACTATCCAATTTTGGCGTTGATTGGCAATACGAAACATGAGAGTCGGAATACCATTGTAAGGAGAAATAACTGCTACCTTACTGAAAAGCACTCGCGCAGTTGGCAAAGAAAAACGGGCAAACATTAGTCCTGTAATCATTGCCATGCCAATTAGACCAATAAAAACTTCTATAGTTACTAAAATATCAGTATAAGTATTTGTCGGGTACATCGCGCCATAACCAATAGTGGCCATGGTTTGTACACTAAAAGAAAAGGCATCACTAAAAGAACCAGGTTGAGCATTAGCAATTCCATTACTACTGGCTAAATATAAAAATGTAAACATAGTATTTATTATTAAATAAAAACCAATGATTATTACAGATAGCTTTTGCCAATAAGTTTGTATTAACCAATGGTAAAAATCACTCCACTCAAAGCGAGTCATTCCTGAAATAATAAAGTCTGCAGGGCCAATTTTTCTCACAAAAGTTTTTTGAAGTTTTCGTTGAAAATTTTTCATTTTAATTACTGAATAATAGTGCTGATGAAAATTGTCATGCTTAGGGACTTCTAAATAAAAAATTATATTAGCTATGAAAGTAAGGAAGTAGAGAGTAGCTAGTTAACGATCTAAGTAAAAAAAATGGGATAATTTATTTTCTGCTGTTCCCTTATTTGTCAGATAAGCATGACAAAAAAAATTTGAAATGAGTCAAACTAAGTTATGAGTATAAAATTAAAGATGACTATTCGGCCAGTCAAAATTTTCAACTGATACTGATATAAGTTTGAAAAATTATAAGTTAACTTATACAGAGGTGACTAACAGTAACAATAAAGAAATAATTTCCCTAATATGTCTCATACTGACCCAGAGTTAGAAAAACTAACCAAACGTCTTGCTCAAAATGTAGCTCGGAACACTTTTATCCAAGAAACTCTCGACAATATTAGAGGTTATATTCAAGCAGAAAGAATAGTACTATATCATTTTTATCGTCAGTGGAAAGGACAGGTAACTTTTGAGTCTTTGAGCAATGAGGAATTATCAATTTATGGTTCAACAGGAGCTGATAAATGTTTTAATGATGAATATGCTGCTATGTATCAAGAGGGAAGAATTCGAGCAATCAAAGATATTGAATTAGAAGTAATACATCCTTGCCATCGAGATTTTCTCCGTAATATAAAGGTTAAGGCTAATTTAGTAGTGCCTGTTCTTAATTCTAGGAGGTTATGGGGGTTGCTAGTTGCTCATCAATGTCATAATGCACGCTCCTGGTCAAAATTAGATATAGAAATTATGCAAAAGGCAGCAGTAACTTTAGCAACTGCACCAGCTATTAGAGCATTGACTTAATCATAGAATAACGATTTAATACGTTAAAAAGCATACTTTTAGACAGGTTACACTCACCCATATATGAAATCCATGATTAACAAAGCTGAAACTTAATCATAAACAGAAAACTCTGATGGCTCAACACGCTGGCTATTCACGCTGGTGTTATAACTGGGGTTTAAGTCTGTGGAATGCTGCATATATTGATGGTTATAAGCCAAACGCCCGTAGGCTAAGAGAGGTTTTTACTAATCATACCAAGTCACTTTATCCTTGGATGAAAAAACTTTTCCTACGGAATGCTTCGCAAACATCTAGAGTTTACCAATATGCTTTGATTAACTTAGGTGAAGCATTTAAAAGGTTTTTTCAGGGGTTAGGTAAATGCCCACGGTTTAAAAAGAAAGGTAAGTCTGATTCATTTCCTTCGGAATGCTTCGCAAACACAATAGATAATTGTGGAAAGCCAATAGAATTAAGCGGATGGAGTCACAAATTACCTTTTATTGGTATTGTTAAAACTTATGAACCGATTGAAGCAACAACTCAAAAAATAACTATTAGTAGACAAGCAGGTGAATGGTATTTAAGTTTAGCTTTTGAATTTACTCCGACTTCAACTCCAAAAACTACTGAAGTGGTAGGTGTAGATTTAGGCATTAAGACATTAGCAACTTTAAGTGATGGAAAAGTCTTTGAAAGTGTAAAGTCATACCGTAAGTTTGAAGCGAAGCTTTCGAGATTACAATATCTTAACCGCAATAAGAATATTGGTTCAGCTAACTGGAGGGCAGCACAACTGAAGATAGCTAGGCTACATAGGCGAGTAGCAAACATCCGTAAAGATGCGCTTCATAAACTGGCGACAAGTCAATAAGTTGCTTAGAAATTTACAGCGTCGGATATTTCGTGCCAGAAAACTTGGTCAATGGAAGCAACTCAGAAGGTTGCAGAAATTGTTACTTAAAAGCTACGCAAATCTTTTAAGCTCTGTAAGACAGATTACTCAAATTAATCAAGGCAAAAATACACCTGGAATAGACGAGGAGGTTATAAAAACTCCTTTATGTCGAGTAAAACTTGTTAATGAGTGGAAAATGCCTGCATCTAAACCAACTCGACGGGTATATATACCTAAGTCAAATAGCAAGAAACGTCCTCTCGGTATCCCAACCGTAAGAGATAGAGTCGCACAGAACATAGTTAAAAATTATCTAGAACCCGAATGGGAGGCAGTCTTTGAACCCAATTCTTATGGTTTTAGGGCTGGCAGAAGTTGCCATGATGCCATCGAACAAGTCTTTAATAGATTTAGAGATAACCATTCAGGCAGAAATAAATGGGTTTTAGACGCTGATATAAAAGGATGCTTTGATAACCTAGGCCACAAATCTATTCTCAACAGTATTAAATCTACTCCTAGAGTTGACTTAATCAGAGATTGGATGAAAGCTGGATATGTCTATGAAGGGATTAATTACCCTACAGATATAGGTACTCCCCAAGGAGGTATTTGTAGTCCTTTATTATCAAATATTGGACTACACGGATTAGAAACCATAGTCAAATCTTTCAACAAGAAACTAGGAATAATCCGTTATGCCGATGACTTTATCATCACGTCAAAAACTATTGAAGAGTTAGAAAAAGTCATGCCCCTCCTCAAGCAATGGTTAGCCGAACGCGGACTAGAACTCAGCACGGAGAAAACAAAAATAGTTCATATAGATGAAGGTTTTGATTTTCTTGGTTTTAATTGCAAATGCTATAAAAACAAACTCTTGATTAAACCTCAAAAGAAAAAAGTCCTAGCTTTTTGCAAAAGGATAGGAGGAATTATCAAGGGTATGAAGAGTGTCAAACAAGAAACCTTAATTAAAAAGCTAAATCCCATTCTCCGAGGTTTTGCTAATTACTACCAGAGAGTAAAATGATATCAGGGAACGAAGTAACCCCTTCTCAACTCTCCTAAGTGGTATTCGTGGCCACTTAAAATCAAAGCCGATGTACGAAATTCGACCTTAAGTACAGAAAACTTGAGTAGGAAAAGCTTAACCAATGTTGATTAGGGTGGAGGATTCCCTAAGAAGCAAGCCTGGACTAATGTTCAGGATGTGCAGACGTAGGGAGGTAATTAAGGTAGGTGGTAAAATCAAAAACTTAACAAGATAAAACTTAGCTCCCAGGGTGTGGAGTGGAAACCGTGCCCACTTTAAATAAGAAGTCGATGGTTAAGAGCCTAAATGCACCTGAGTATAAGTTTCCAACCCGCTTAACCCTTGAAACAAAGGTGGGCAGAAGGGAGTATGTGAACCTAACCTTGAAGTAACCTTAGTTATCAGGAGCCGTGTGAGCTGGAAACTCTCATGCACGGTTTTGAAGCAGAGGTGAGAGGTAGCGATACCTCCATCGACTGTAACTTAAATGTAAGGACTTATGACTGCCCTGACTGTGGCTTGTCAATAGATCGAGATTTAAACGCAAGTATAAAGAGCGAGAGATGCGGTTGGTGAGAGCTACGCTCCGCCTTCGGCGAACGACCGTGAATGCCTGTGGATGAGTAACCGCCGACGGCCTCACAAGAAGCAGGAAGTAAACTTCAAGTTGTCACGCTATGTGACGCTTTGTATCAGTTTTATAGAGCAGATAGCTAATATTATTAGTTAACAGTTATTGCAGAAGGAAAAAGGAAAAAGGTGTCTATATCAAATCTGCTGAATTCGGTATAAAAAAATGTTCCATCTTCAGTCATTGCTAAATCTTTCTAAATTCTCTTCCT
>NZ_CEZPJD010000576.1:0-5198 GCF_983059655.1 Okeania sp. | reverse complement strand
GGAAAGTGGAAATACCCATTTTAAGGGGGATTTAGGGGGATAGTTAATGTAACTCACGCCTTGTGAAAACCGCTATATATTTATCTATAATATGAATAATATCGAAAATAATAGCTTTTTGATAGCAGTAAGAAATAGAGAACAAATAAGACTAAAGGAGCAACAAACTGCCTCCTGCCCTCTGCCTTTCCAGGTAAATTTAATTAATAAATTTATATGTTTCCTTATTTTTTCTTCTTTTTCCCTTGGCTTAACATCTCTAGCTTACGCTCAAGAAGAAAATTCTAGGGAACCAGCAAAACAACGTAGAATCAGCGTACCTTTTTTTGAAGAAGAGAGAAGAATAGATTTCAGTGGCTTTTCTAATACTTTTTTAAATGATGCTCTGGGTGGTACAGGCGACCCCATGAGTGGCAGTACTCCATCGGGTTCTGGTTTTACCATGTCTCCAAATGTATCAAATGTATCACCTGATGCAGAATTTTCTAACCCCTCTCGTGGAGTTCCCTCTGGTGATGGAATGATGAGAGGTTCTCAACCTGCTGGTGGTAGTTCTGGCGATCGCGTATCACCTCAACCTATAACTGGAGGTGGAGGTAGAGGTATTTTTCAACAGTTACCACCGAGGTAATATGGAGTGTGGAGAGATGGGGGTTTTTGAGGACACGGAGAGAGGGAGACACGGAGACGCGGAGATGGGAGGATGGGGGTTCTTGAGGACACGGGGAGGGGGAGATGGGGAGATGGGGAGATCAAGAAAGATTTGGCAATCTAATACTAAATTCACCCTTTCACTCTAAGTCAGTAACCGATCCGATGTGGAATAATAGGCTGAAATTATTGTAAGCGTCAATACTTTAAGTCTATCAACTCCCTCTTCCTTCTTCCTTCCTCTCTTTTCCTTCTTCTTGATATAACTAGGGTTTGCTGATTAAATATCAAAGTCTTTACTGATATTGGTTTTAGCCTTTTTAGATCAGAAATACCTGATTTTCGCCTCAGAAAGCTCAAAAGTGAGTATTCTGGCGTATAGTTGGGCAGAGTTGGCAAGGGATAATTTTTCTGACTACCTCCTCTACAACTCCCTCCAAATCTTGATTCTTAGCTACTCCCTACTCCCTACTCCCTACTCCCTGCCTTAGCAAAAAGACTTTTGAGCACAAACCCTAACTAGATAACTGAAATGACCCAATTAAATTCAATTACCATCTCACCTAATTTAGAACCTACTGGTTTACTTGTTCTCTTACATGGCTTTGGAGCTAACTGTAATGATTTAATACCTTTAGCGACACAGTTGAATTTACCTAATTATTGGTTTGAATTTCCAGATGCTCCACTGCCTCATCCTCAAGTTCCTCAAGGAAAAATGTGGTATGACTTAGAGAGTTTCCAAGGTCTGCCTGAAAGCCGCCAAATATTAATTGATTGGCTAGTTTCTCTAGAAAGTAAAACGGGGATACCTTTATCTAAAACTATTCTATGTGGCTTTTCTCAAGGTGGGGCAATGACTATGGATGTAGGAGTAACTCTGCCAATCAAAGGTTTAATTATTTTAAGTGGATATCTACATTCTCAACTTCAACCATCAGGAGAAAAATTACCACCTGTTTTTGTTGTACATGGTATACAAGACCCAGTTGTACCGATTGAACAAGGAAGACGAACGCACGATACTTTTACAAATCTGGGGGCAAATATACAATACCAAGAATTTAATATGGGACATCAGATTATTCCAGAAATTGTGAATTTAATGCGAAGTTTTGTTATAGATACTATGGCAAAAGCTTAGAAAGACTATTATATTAAATGGAAGTGTGAATAGCACTCCATTTTAGTTAATGCTTTCAGCAGATGCCATTTCAGGGAGGTTGGTTTTGATGCAAACTATAGCCCGTTCTTTACACGAGGTTGCTAATTTGACTGCGCAAGATGTAGCTAAGTTGGCTTTACGTTTGGAGGAAGATGATTATCAAAATCCTTTTGACGGGTTGAATGATTGGCACCTGCTACGAGCGATCGCCTTTCAACGTCCAGAGTTAATTGAGCCTTATATCCATTTATTGGATTTAGAGCCTTGTGATGAGGCTTGAGGGAAATATGGGAACGCATAAATTCGTAATTTAATCATTTTATCAAATTTGAGAGTGTTGGTTTAGAAAAGAAATAACCAAGGTATTTTTTAGCTTGGATAGTTTTTACCCAACACTCTTATTTATTTAGGGAATAGGGAGTAGGGAGTAGGGTCTGCTGAAAAAATTGGTTGGTGGGGGTAGGACACGGGGACGTGGAGACGCGGAGACGAGGGGAACAGGCAACGGTTTCGGCCATTTTATGTGAAGAAATTTTCTTGAATTATGAATAATAATTGATTTTATTTTTGATTTTTGGAGATGCCTATTCCCTCCTCCTGACTCCTGGCTCCTAAGTAATTAAGATTAATATCATACACTAATTCACCAACGCCATGGCTAAAAGAGTTTTAATCAGTATTTGTGGTGGTATAGCAGCTTATAAAATTTGTGAGGTAGTTTCTACTCTCGTAAAATCTGGAATTGAGGTGCGAGCAATTTTGACAGATTCTGCTCAACAGTTCATTACACCTCTTACTTTATCCACTCTCTGTCGTTATCCAGCTTATACAGATCGAGATTTTTGGCAGTCTACCCACGGACGTCCATTGCATATTCAGTTGGGAGAATGGGCAGAAATAATCGTCATTGCTCCTCTCACAGCAAATACTTTGGCAAAATTAGTATACGGTTTAGCAGATAATTTATTAACTAATACAGTGCTGGCTTCTAGTTGCCCAATTTTATTATCTCCGGCAATGAATACTGATATGTGGGAACAACAGACAGTACAGCGAAATTGGCAACAAATATTGATGGAAAAAAGATATTATGGTATTAGCCCAAATATGGGAATATTAGCTTGCGATCGCATTGGTCAAGGCCGAATGGCGGAACCAACAGAGATAATCACAAATATAAAATCTTTATTATATACAGCAGGTAAAAGAGATTTAGCAGGTAAGAAAATATTAATTAGTGCGGGTGGAACGCGAGAACATTTAGACCCTGTGAGGTATATCGGCAACCCTTCTACGGGTAAGATGGGTATAGCTTTAGCTAAGGCAGCATTGCATCGGGGGGCAAGTGTCACTTTGGTGCATAGTATTTCGGGAGAGTTGCTGTTATCAGGGATAAAAACTGTGGAGGTAGTGAGTGCTACTCAGATGCGACAAGCAATGTTATATCATTTTAGTGAGGCAGATATAGTGGTGATGAGTGCAGCAGTAG
The DNA here is from genome assembly GCF_983059655.1 of Okeania sp. NCBI lineage: Bacteria > Bacillati > Cyanobacteriota > Cyanophyceae > Oscillatoriales > Microcoleaceae > Okeania > Okeania sp. Next base: position 1,893 of record NZ_CEZPJD010000576.1, on the reverse strand, counting down.
CAGATGTTAGACCTGCTGAGTATAGTAGTGAGAAGTTGCCAAAGCGATCGCTACCAGAGTTATTACCTTTGACACCTGTACCGGATATTGTAGCGGAGTTAGGGCGGTCAAAGCAGCACAGGCAATATTTGATTGGGTTTGCGGCACAGACTGGAGATATTGTTGCACCTGCGTTAGAGAAGTTGCAGGTAAAAAATTTAGATGCTATTGTTGCTAACCCTATTGACCGAGAGGAAGCTGGTTTTGGCAGTGATACAAATCAAGGAATTTTTCTAGATGCTGAAGGTCGTCGGCGAGATATTCCGTCTTGTAGTAAATTAGAAATGGCTCATAGTTTGTGGAGTTTTGTCTTAGAGAGCGGAGTGGGGAAGTAAGGGAGGTGTGGGATCGGTTGAAACTATCACCAAAACAATCATTGGCACAGAAAAAACAGGAAGGAAAAACAGGGTTTGTTCCAGTCAAAGCCAGGTGGGTCATTGAAAGAACCAATTCCTGGATGAATAGGTGTAAAAGCTTAACCAAAAATTTGACTGGAGTTTAGACTAAATAGTTGAAGATAAAACCAAGGAAAGGATGGAAAAAAATTGGACTATCATTATAGATGTGAGAGGCTTTGTTGCATGAAGGTGGCGATCGCAAAAACCACCCTTGTAGAGGAATGAACTAGAGAAGACAAATGGCATTTTCTCCTACATATGGCGTTTTTAAGGTGAAGCATGGGTAAGTGGTAGTTATGATTTCCGGTTATTGAATTTTGCAGATGCACCAGAGTTAACTTTGGATACTACTATTTCAGGGGAGTTTGAAACAGGTCAACGCGAGACAGTTTTGTATCGTTTTTCTGGAACTAAAGAAGATTATTTGTACTTTGATAGTGATGGTAGTATAGCAATGAGCGCTGGTATATTTACAAATTGCAGGATTTGCCCAATAGCTAAAAGTCTTATGTTATCGGCAATTTATTCCCTCTGTTGCCAGATGAGCTGTTGCCTGTTGCCTGCGCACAGCGCTATAATTGGAACGATCATTACACTCTTTATCAGGGCGATGAACAAGTTTTCAACCAAAATATTTATCACGATTCGGAGCAAGAATTACCAGAAGATGGCGAGTATGTTTTAGCTTTTAAATCTGATGGAGCTGAACCTGAAAATTACGAACTAAAATTAGTCACTCCAGAACTAACAACAACTCCTTTGAATTTAGGAGAAGTTATTAATAGTAATATTAGTGAATCTGGAGAGCAGGATTTTTACTCTTTTGAAGGGTCAGTCGGACAGAAATTATTCTTTGATTCTGTTGAAGGAAATAGTATAGCACTACAAGTTTAGGTTAGGACATTTCTAAATCCACCAAACCCACTCACTGTTTACTGTTGCCTGTTGCCTGTTGCCTGTTGCCTAGCGCGTAGCGCTATAATATTAAAGCACGGCTTTTTAGTCCAACTGAAATTAAAGTTACTGACAGGCATCTGGGAGAAAATTGGCAGCCTTTCACTTTAACTGAAAATGGAACTTATCTTCTGGAAATTGATGCTAATAATAATTTTGTTGGGGATTATGGATTTGTCTTGAGCGATCGCTCTTATGCTACTCCCCTAGAGTTAGATATTCCCACTACTGGAACTTTGGAGTTGGGTAACGATGTACATTTATATCAATTTGATGGCAAGCAGGGTCAGGTATTGAATTTCGATTTGGATGCGGAACGGTGGTCTGGTGCTAATTGGGTGCTCTACACCCCAGATAATGAAGTTCTAGAAGTTCCCCAATACTGGCAGCCTGATTTTCAAGCCACTTTGCCTTCTGATGGCTTATACACCCTCGCAATAGCTGGCACTATAGCAATGAGCGCTGGTATATTTACAAATTGCAGGATTGGCCAAATAGCTAA
>NZ_CEZPJD010000575.1:0-5215 GCF_983059655.1 Okeania sp. | reverse complement strand
ATAATTTATGGATAAGAATTGATTTTATTTTTGATTTTTGGAGATGTCTATTATAAATCTCAATAAAAGAGGGAATAGGGAGAATTAACTTATAAATTATCAATAAGAATTGATTTTATTTTTGATTTTTGGAGAATTCTATTTTTCTGATAAAAAAATCAACCAAAAATATTCATATTTTGGTATTGTGTGTTGCCATTCTTGATGCAAATAACCTATTCCTGTAATATCATTTTTTTGCTAACAACCATAAATGATTTTGATGTTTAAAATTTAAAAATTAAACTTTTAAAAGACATTTTACTCAAACAAATTAGTTTATGAAAAATAGTTAAAGAAGTTAAAACTTAAAACTTAGATAAAAAAACAAAATATATCTTAATAAATATTTCTGCTTTTTGAGCATCATCAGCATTAATATTAGAGTTAAATAAAAAATTTAAACTAACATTTTTCATATTTGCCACTTGCTTTCTCCAAGCTTTCAAATGACTTTTAATTTTAGACTCTTGACTAATAAGATTGACAAATTATATGGCAATCTAAAATATAGGACAAAATATATTACTCAACTTTTCTCTACAGAAGTATAAAAGTACATTATGCAAACCTTGCCAAACCCAACCAAAACTCCGGCAAATCAACCCGCCTTTGACACAACTATTCATAGACGAAAAACTCGTCCAGTCAAAGTAGGTGATGTAACTATCGGTGGTGGCCATCCAGTCGTAGTACAGTCAATGATCAATGAAGACACCCTTGACATTGACGGTTCAGTAGCTGCCATTCGTCGTTTACACGAAATTGGATGTGAAATAGTCCGCGTTACCGTTCCCAGTATGGCCCATGCCAAATCCTTAGCAGAGATTAGACAGAAATTAACCGAGACTTACAAAGCCGTGCCACTGGTAGCTGACGTTCACCATAATGGTATGAAAATTGCTCTAGAAGTTGCCAAGCACGTTGATAAAGTAAGAATTAATCCAGGCTTATATGTATTCGAGAAACCTCAATCTGGCAGAAACGAATATACCGGCGCAGAATTTGAGGAAATAGGTGAAAAAATTCGCCAAACCCTTGAACCCTTAGTAATTTCTTTGCGAGACCAAGATAAAGCCATGCGAATTGGAGTTAACCATGGCTCCCTAGCAGAAAGAATGCTGTTTACTTATGGAGATACCCCAGAAGGCATGGTAGAGTCTGCCCTGGAATTTCTCAAAATTTGTGAATCCTTAGATTACTACAATTTGGTAATTTCCCTGAAGGCATCGCGGGTACCAGTCATGCTTGCTGCTTACCGATTAATGGTAAAACGGATGGATGAACTAGGTATGGCCTATCCTCTTCATTTGGGTGTAACTGAAGCAGGTGATGGAGAATATGGTCGGATTAAGTCTACTGCTGGTATCGGTACACTTTTGGCAGACGGAATAGGGGATACAATTCGTGTATCTTTAACTGAAGCACCCGAAAAAGAAATTCCAGTTTGTTACGGAATTCTCCAAGCTTTGGGTCTGCGGAAGACAATGGTAGAGTATGTGGCCTGTCCCTCCTGTGGCCGAACTTTATTTAATTTGGAAGATGTTCTGCATCAAGTGCGGGAGGCAACAAAACATTTAACAGGATTAGACATTGCTGTTATGGGTTGTATTGTAAATGGCCCAGGAGAAATGGCAGATGCAGATTACGGTTATGTAGGTAAGCAAACAGGGTATATTTCTTTATACCGTGGACGGGAAGAAATTAAAAAAGTCCCTGAGTCTCAAGGTGTTGAAGAATTAATTAATTTAATTAAAACTGATGGGCGTTGGGTTGAACCCTAGTTTATAATTAACATTTAATTAGGAGTGTAATTAAAAATACACTCCTTCATTTACTAACTATCAACTTTTTCCGTACCGGAATGCTCCGCAAACAGTGTTTTCGTAGGAAAAAGCAGAGCATCCCAGACTGAAACGCTTTTTAAATTAACAATTAATTAGATGGAGCTTTTCTATTTGTTAGCTATGAGGAATCTAATAGAAATCTAAATTAGTTAATTTGGATACAGATAAAATATCAATGTTTTAGCTGGAATGTTGGAAATACATCTACTCTTTTCTTAACTAGAAAAAATTGTACAGCAAACTTTAAGTATAGTGAGGTACAGTTTAAGACAAATCTATAATTTTTATTTATTCCTTGTTCCCTAACTCTGAGTGCTTTACCAAATAGGTCTGTCGCCGACGTGAAATAGCACTGCTGTACCCTAAAAGCATAAAATTTGTACCTTATCAATCCGAAAACTGCTGTAATTAATAGATGAGAGTGATCCTAATGTTATTTTTTAGTAGAGATAGTTAAAAATAACATTCAAGAACTTTAGAGGTAAATTATAACTTTATATACCCCCAAAAAATGGTTAAAACTAAATTTATATTAAGGAGAGTAAACAAAAAAAATTATCGATCGCACTTTTACTAATGCTAGTGCAGGATGGTGGAAATAACTGACCTTTTACAAAATCCTAAAACAATTACAAATCAAAAATGATTGACTTTTAAATGCATAACTTTTAACTTCCGTTTAGTGGCACTAGGGAAATAAACAATAAAGAAGAAGGAATAATCTGGCCTTCTCTAAATTTTCAGCTTTTGATACATCCTAACCTTTGCTTCGACTGCTATAAATTTTTATAATTTGATATCTGTTAATAAGGTATTAGTGCTGAGTTTTCACCAAGCTACTAAAGTTAGATAAGAATATTTTTTTCTCGTCATACACCATAAAAAAAATATAGTATTGGCTTTAAAAACTAAATTTATTGATGAATATTTACTGAATAATTAGGGTTTGCTGAATAAAGTTTTTTAGTAAGGGTAGGAGCCAGAATTTCCGTTTGTCATGCTACGCAAACAGGAGAAATAGGAATTATAGAAGAAGTAGTCAGAAGAATAGTACCTTGATTTTTCTGCCATAATCGTCCCGAAATACTAGCATGCATGGGCTTTTTAGGCCGAAAAGCTCGCACTTTTTTAGGCAAAAAAAGACTGAAACCAATATCAGTCAATGCTTTTATATTTAATCAGCCAGCCTTAATTAAGGCTTAAACCCTATCCTTTAAAGGAGAAAAGCAGTCGTTAGATCGGCTTTCTGTAGGATGGGATGGCTAGGTCTCCTCGCCATATCCAATCAACCACGAGAAAAGAAAAAATTTTCCTTAAGTGTCAATTCTCTTCTTTTTCAAGGAGAAGTAATTGTTAATAATTAATAATTAATAATTAATTGAACTTATTCCCTTTTCTTTTCTTGATTTTTACATATAAAACAACCTAACTCCAAGCATTATATTACTTATGCTAAATTAGGCATAGTAGTGATGTAGTAATTATTGTTTAAATTAATTCAACAAACAAATGGTTATAGCAAAACGTGGACTAATTCTTGGTGCAACAGCATTAATGTTAACAGGCGTTACTGTCATAGGCGCTGGTATTCATCTTTCCTCTCAAGCATCATTAAATAATAATGACCCTAAAGAATTAATCGACCAAGTTTGGCAAATTATTGATAAAACTTATGTTGATGGTACTTTCAATCAAGTAGATTGGAAAGCTACTCGCACTGAGTATCTCGATCAAACTTATACAACTGATGAAGAAGCTTACGATGCAATTAGGGAAATGCTAGAAAAGCTAGGAGATCCTTATACTCGCTTCATGGACCCGGAAGAGTTCAAAAATATGCAAATTGACACTTCTGGAGAACTCACAGGTGTAGGTATTCAACTAACCCAAGACCAAGATACAAAAAAATTAGTAGTAATTTCACCAATAGAAGATACTCCAGCTTTTAAAGCAGGAGTTCAAGCTAAAGATATTATTAGCAAAATAGATGGTCAAAGTACTGAGGGAATGGATATAAATCAGGCTGTAAGTCTAATCCGTGGCCCTATCGGTTCTCAAGTTACTCTAACTATTAAACGAGAAGGTCGGGAAATAGAGTTTCCTATTGTCAGAGCCAAAATAGAAATTCATCCTGTGAAATTTTCTCAGAAAGAAAGTTCTCTGGGTAAAGTTGGTTATATTCGGTTAAATCAGTTTAGTGCTAATGCTGCTGGTGAAATGCGGGAGGCAATAGATGAGTTAGAAGCTAAGAATGTATCGGGTTATATTCTAGATTTACGTTCTAACCCTGGTGGCTTACTTTATGCTAGCGTAGAAATTGCTCGAATGTGGCTCGAACGTGGAGATATTGTTTCTACTGTGAACCGTAGTGGTATAACCGATCGCCAGAAGGCTATTAATAGGTCTTTAACAGATAAGCCATTAGTAATTATGGTGGATGGGGGTTCAGCAAGTGCAAGTGAGATTCTTTCTGGTGCCCTACAAGATAATGAACGGGCGACATTAGTAGGTACTAAGACATTTGGTAAAGGGTTGGTGCAGTCCGTGCGTGGTGTTGGTAAAGGTGCAGGGTTAGCAGTGACGATCGCTAAATATTTCACTCCCAGCGGTCGGGATATTAACCATGAGGGAATTAAGCCAGATATAGAAATTTCTCTGACAGATGAACAAAAAGAGGCTTTGCGGAAAAGTCGGGATAAAATAGGTACTCTTGACGATCCTCAATATGCAAAAGCACTGGAAATTTTGAATCAAGAGATTGCAAAAGTCCAAAATAAGAAAGCTCAGTCAACAAAAAAGTAGGTAGGTTGATCGATTAATTTTATTAGTGGTGCATTGTAATTATTTTTGTTATTAGATACTACAGTGGGAGCATCTTGCTCCCGTACCAAAAATTTTTTTCCTTTTTACCATTGCGCAAGCAGGAACTATTCTATTAATTAGGGCTTGCTGATTAAACCTAAATGTCTTTACTGATATTGGTTTTAGCCTTTTTGGGTAGTGAGAAAGTACCTGGTTTTCAGATCAAAATGTTCAAAAATTTATAATTTTAGGCAAAAGTTGAGCTAAAAAAAATTACTCCCCTACTCCCCTACTCCCCCGCTCCCCTACTCCTTAAAAAAGACTTTTTCAGCAAGCCCTAATTAGGGTTTGCTGAATAATATCAAATCCGGTAGCATCGGTGTAATTAATATAGTGAATCAGAATCCAGAATTCAGAATCCAGAATTCAGAATCCAGAATTCAGAAGGGAAGAGAACTCAGAATTCTTTCCGCTCTGGGTGAAGATGGAATATTTTTGTATACCAAATTAAACGGATTTGATATAAA
>NZ_CEZPJD010000574.1:2706-5227 GCF_983059655.1 Okeania sp. | reverse complement strand
TCGGACGTAATGATGGCAACCACACACCTACATCTTCTGGCAAACACCGACGCCCCATACCTAATAATATTGGTTTTGGTCCGACTTCTAGGAAAATATCAATTCCTTGTTGATGTAGAGCATTCATACTTTGAGCAAACTTCACTGGTTGTCGGACATGATCTACCCAATATTTAGCGGTAGTTATGCTACTACTATCTGCCTTTGTACCTGTAACGTTAGATATTACTGAAACCCTGGGGATATTATAGTCAAGTTGATTAGCTACCTTTTCAAATTCCTCTAACATTGGTTCCATTAGAGGTGAATGGAAAGCATGGGATACCTGTAGTTGTTTAGTTTTAACTCCCTCGGACTCTAACTTACTAGCGATCGCTCTTACCGCTTCTGACTCTCCAGAAATTACCACACTTTCTGGCCCATTAATCGCTGCTATAGCTACTTTATCTGTGTAGTCTTTTAGGAGAGGACGTATTTTTGACTCTGAGGCCATAACAGAAACCATTTCACCACCAGAGGGTAACTTTTGCATTAACCGTCCCCTGGCAGTAATTAATTTTAATCCGTCTTCTAAACTAAAGATTCCTGCTATTGTTGCTGCAACATATTCACCTACACTATGACCCATAACTACATCTGGTTGAATACCCCAAGATTGCCATAATTTAGCCAAAGCATATTCAATAGAAAACAGTGCTGGTTGAGTATAAGCAGTTTGGTGTAGTGGTGATGAATCAGAATCTTCTGCAGTCTCAGAATATATAACATCTAACAGAGAAATTTCTTCTGATTCTGCTTGCTCCTCAACAATTGAACTGAAAATTTGATTACATTGGTCGATCGCCTGTCGGAAAACAGGAGCTTGCTCGTATAATTCCCGACCCATATTCACGTATTGGGAACCTTGACCAGTGAATAAGAAAGCCACCTTTGGTAAACTGCTGCTAGATACTTGTCCAGAGTATATTTCCTCCCCAGTTAAGCCAGCACTTAATTTCTCCAATAATTCTGCTTGATTAGCTCCGATAACTGCTAACCTGTGATTAAAATCAGTACGTCCTGTATTAGCTGTATAACAAATATCAGCCAACTCATTCTCATTGCTTCCTTCCTGTTCCAGATAATTTTGATAACGAACAACCAACTCCTCCAAAGCTTTTTTGGTTTTACCTGACAGAGTTAATAAATGGAGTGGTCGATCTATATCATTTTTACTTTTGACTTCCTCTGGTGCTGATTGTAAGATAACATGAGCATTAGTCCCACTCATCCCAAACCCACTAATTCCTGCCAAAAGAGGTTTACCTGGTTTTTCCCAAGGTACAACACTTGTTGCCACCTGTACCGGAATTTTATCCCAATCAATCTGAGGGTTAGGTTGATTAAAATTAAGATTTGGGGGAATTTCCTTATTTTGCAGAGCCAAAATAATTTTAATTAAACCTGCAACCCCAGCAGCAGCTTCTAAATGCCCCACATTACTTTTAACCGCACCCAAAACCAGAGGTTCATCCTTACTTCTTTCTCGACAATAAACCTCATCAATAGCTTTGACCTCTAGAGGATCTCCCAGAGAAGTTCCCGTACCGTGACACTCAACATAGTCAACTGCTAACGGGTCTACCTTAGCATTTACCAAAGCTTGCCGAATTACCTTCTTTTGTGCCTGTTGATTAGGAACTGTCAGACCACTACTAGGGCCATCATGGTTAATCGCAGAACCTTTTACAAGAGCCAAAATGCGATCGCCATCTGCCACAGCATCCCGAAGACGTTTGAGGACAAGTATGCCACAACCCTCACCCCTGGCATAACCATCAGCATTCGCATCAAAAGTCTTGCAACGACTATCAGGAGACAATGCTCGACCTTTACAGAACCCATGAGTAACAGTGGGATGAAGCATTAAATTTACCCCTCCCACCAGAGAAAGGTTAGATTCTCCACTGCGCAAACTCTGACAAGCTATATGCAAAGTAACTAATGATGAGGAACAAGTTGTATCCAGAGTAAAAGTTGGTCCTTGTAACCCAAAAACATAAGCCACGCGACCGGAGGAAGTATTCATTGCCGTACCCAGACCCAAATAAAAATCAGCCAGGTTATTTGGTAAGGCATCTATACCAATCAAGGTATAATCATTAAAACATTGACCTATGTATACTCCAGTATCACTATTTTTCAAACTTCTAGGTGAAATACCTGCATTTTCTAATGCTTCCCAAGTTACCTCCAACAAAAGTCGTTGTGATGGGTCCATCTTATTTGCCTCTGCCCCAGAAATACCGAAAAAAGCGGGGTCAAACTGGTCTACTTGTTGTTGGAGAAAATAACCATGACGAACGTATATTTGGCCTGGTGCTTCTGGATCTGGGTTGTAGTAGCGGTCGTTATCCCATCGATTTTTAGGAATCTCTACTCTGCCATCTACTGATTCTCTGAGAAATTCCCAGTAAGATTCCGGAGTATCAACACCCCCTGGAAAACGACAAGCAGTACCAATAATTGCTATTGGTTCGGT
>NZ_CEZPJD010000574.1:0-2606 GCF_983059655.1 Okeania sp. | reverse complement strand
GTCATCGGTCCAAACTGACCCAATAAGTGCGGCCAGTCAATGTTAAATACTGCTATCTGTGCTTCCTGGGTAGTCAACATTTCTTCTAAAGCTTGTAATCCTTGCTCCGTTTGAATTCCTTGCAAACCTTGGCTTTGTAAACGACTTTGTTGTTGTGCCCCAAGTCGAGCTGCGATACCAATATTTGCCCAAGGTCCCCAGTTAATACTCAATCCTGGTAATCCTAAATTCTGACGATATTGGGCAACTGCATCCATAAAGGCGTTAGCTGCAGCATAGTTACTTTGACCGGGGGAACCTAATACTGATGCAAGAGAGGAGAAGCAAACAAAGAAATCTAATGGTATATCTTTTGTTAGTTTATGTAGATTCCAAGTTCCGGCAACTTTAGGAGCAGTAACTTTTGTGAATTGTTCCCAAGTAATTTGTTGTATGAACCCATCATCTATAACTCCGGCAGCATGAATCACACCTTTTAGGGGAGGTAAGGATGTCTGTATCTTTTGGAAAATATCAACCATATCTTTTTCCACAGAGACATCCCCGAGGAATACTGAAACTTTAGTTCCTGCTGCTTCTAATTCTTGAATACTTTCCTTAGCAGTTTCCGATGGAGAGTTGCGCCCAATCAAAGCTATACTCTTAACGCCCTGTTGTACGAGGAACTGAGCAACTTCTAATCCCAAAGCACCTAAACCACCAGTAATCAAATAAGTTGCTTCCGTCTGAATAGCTAACTTGGCATCGGTATCTAACCTTGGTTGAGTTAGTCTTGCTACTTGACGTTCACCTTGCCGATAGCGTACTTGATGTTCTCCGCTAGTTAATGTCTGATTATGGGCGATCTCTCCCAGTAAAGATTTTAAAGTTTCTTGTTCCTCAGCACTCTGGTCAAGGTCTAAACAACAACAGCCTAAACCTGGGTACTCCAAGGTTATAACTTTACTTAATCCCCACAAAAGAGCTTGTTGCGGTTGGGCATTATTCTTGACTTCTGATTCTTGACCTAATGCCACACCTTGAGTAACTAACCACAAAGGAGGTAATTTTTCTAGCGATTTGACTACTTGTAATAAATTAATTACACTAGCACAAATTAGCTCTTCTGTTTTCGTCAAATTCTCAACATCAGTATCTAAACTCCACAGGTGAATAATACCCTTCAAAGGTAACTCTTCTGTTGATTCATTTACCTCATCAAGTAACTTTTGAAAATGTTCTGGTTCTGTTGGAGATAATTGAATAGTCTGCTTTTTGTCTTCAGAGGCTAACTTTTTGTAACTATCTGCTGGATAAACTACAATACATTGATGACCTTGCTCTAATAATTGGGAGTTCAGGCGATCGCTCCATTCTTTTAACTTACTGTTTGATGTAGGGGCAAATAGCAGATAAGTTCCTGTTTCTTGTACCGCGATCGGCATTAATGCCTCTGGTTGCCATTGTGTTTGATATTGCCACTGACTGAAATCTAGTCCAAAACTTCTCAACAATAACTTGCGACTTAGTTGACGGAAGTCTATACCATTATATTCCGCTAATACCTTGCCATCTCCATTGAGTAAGTAAGTATCACCTCGAAGTTCTCCTTCGTCGTAAGAACTTGACTCGTCAATTTTGGTGTAATACCATAAGTCATCATCAATGTCAAAACTATCGAAAAACTTAAAACTCTTCGCTGTAGCAAATGCGTAGGTAGGAACTTCCGTCTCACTATTGATGAAAGTTTTTTTGCCGTTACCATTATTCTCAGCATTCTGAGAAAACTCCTGAAGTAATGACAACAGAGCTACTGGAACAATTCCAGAATCAACCATACCTGGATGAGGCCAATATTCCTGCATCTCTTCATTGTTTTCACCTGATTTTACTTTTATCAAGCTTTCTTTACCACTTATCCAAGCTGCTTCAGTCCATTGAAATGTCGGTCCCAGGTGAAAATCTCCTTTCATCGGTCCTAGTGCAGCTGAGTAATATTCATCGCTGGAAAGAGACTGAATAGATCGGCTTTTTACTGCTGCAATATCAATATTTTCTTTCGGTAACTCTGAATTCTTAATAGAGCGAACTTTTGCCTTGGTGTGAACCGTCCAAGTAGTTAATGGGTCGTATTCTGTTCCTGCCTCACAACTTATCAACTGATAGGTATATTCTGTTTCTTTTTCTTGCTCAAGGACTATTTGCACTGTGCGACTAGAAGTTTCATCTGCTCCCAATATCTGCAAAAATTCAATATTTTCTACAACGCAAGACTCACTATTTAGCGCGTCTTTGCCAGCAAGTAAACCAAGAACAATATGAGACGCACCAGCTACAACTATTTGACCGTAATATCTGTGGTCTTTCACATAAGAAGGAAACTCATGAGTTAATTTAGTCTGAAAGCGGAATTGTTTTGCAAATGGTAAAGGTAATTTACGACCTAATAAAGAATTTGATGTTCCCTCGTCCGTAACAAAACCATTATTACTGCTAACTGAAACAGAACTTGACCCCCGTGAATAGTTATCTATCCAGTACCTTTGTCGTTGGAATGGGTAAGTAGGCAATGTTACTTTCTGATGACTGTACTCCCCATCAAATTCTACCCAGTCTACCTTTACTCC
>NZ_CEZPJD010000573.1:2923-5228 GCF_983059655.1 Okeania sp. | reverse complement strand
TGTACTTTTTCAAGACCTAAAAAGGCTACAACCAATATCAGTCAATGCGCGCGATATTTAATCAGCAAGCCCTAAATAGACAACTCCCAAGCCTGATCTTACCTTCTCCATTTCTAATGGCGTTTCCACAACTAAAATACGGCGGCTCCAGCTTCGGCTACGGCATGGTCTTGCTCTCCCGACCCCCCACTAACTCCAATTGCCCCCACTACTTGTCCTTCACTGTAAAGGGGTATTCCCCCAGCAAAAATCATGATTTTGCCATTGTTAGAGGCATGAATCCCAAAAAATTGTCCTCCTGATTGACTCTGTTCGGCTAAATCTTTAGTAGCCAGATTGAACGCCCGCGAAGTGTACGCTTTTTTAATGGAGATATCGATACTTCCGATCCAAGCTCCATCCATTCGTACATGGGCTACCAGATTTCCTCCCCCATCCACTACTGCTATATTCATGGGTTGACCAATTATCGAGTGCTTTTTTTTCGGCGGCACTAATTACTCTTCTGGCATCTTCTAATGTAACCATTAATCCCTCAATTGGACTTGACCTTAGATGTCTGTTAATTTAGCTGATTGGGTTAACAACATATACAGGACTTACGCAGACACACCACCCATGGGGGTAAAGGTGCGTTACGCTACGCTAACACACCCTACTGGACTGACACACCTTAAATGTTGCAATAGCAAACTCTCTAGAGATTGCTTCACTTTCGTTCGCAATGACAAATCTAATGCACTATTTTAGTTGAAACGGTCCACTACAAGTAGAGCCTTTGCGTAAGTCCTGATATATTGAGACTTTAAGTACACTAGCAAATTACAGGCTATTAGACAATAGCATTTTATTATCTCCAAGTTTCAGTCAATCTCGCCATCAATTGAGCCAAATTTCTATCTTAGCTAGGTTTAATTTTTCTTTGAACTCTGATATGGTAATGTTTATTTAGTTTATGTTAGAAAAATAAATGCAAAGTCATGCACACAACAGCAATTGATTTTATACAGCGTTTTACAGGAAAGGATTTAAGCAATCGAAATATACTCGAAGAGTTTTCAGATCAAGTCATATTCTCTAGTTGGTTAAAAAAACAATATCCTAATACGTCACAAGAAATGTACAATGCCATGCTGTTGGTGGCACGACCATATTTTGAGTATAAAGATACGCCCGTATACGTTGTATCATTGGTCGATACACTTTTTATTACGGGGCGTAGTGACTCTAGCATCAGCTTTATCCGACCTAGTACTTTAGGCACTCAAAAACAAATGATACTTGATGTACCACATGCCGGAACCTTACCACCTTCTTGTGTTGATGGACTATTATCTGATGACGTAATTGCTGATGAATCCCTATGCTCTAGCAATCCTTACACAATTTGGAATCAAGCAGATGTTGGGGTTTTGGAGGTATCTGGAAGTATTTGGCAAAATAATCAAAATTTTGTCTGTGGTTCGGCAGTATTGACAAATTTAATTATCAGCAATGGCAATCGCGCCCCAGCAAAAGAAGGTAGAACTAATCAGGTCTACAATACACACACTTATCGTGGGACTCCTCTATACAAAGATATTTCTCAGCCTACGGTCGAAACAAAACTAGGGTTAAAAAAGAATCATGATTTGAGTATTGCTGTAGCTGGAGCATGTCGTGCTGCTGCGTATATGACAAATCCGAATTATCCTATTATCTGTTTAGAACCACATAGTTATTCAGCATTTTCCCATGAAATACTCGATGCGTTATTTTCACCAAAACTAGATGGTATGAACTTAACTAAGTTTGCACCGCACAATGGTGGTACAGATACCAAAGCACTACTAGATTATCTGCGCAATACCCATGACTTGAAATCGTATCAAGAGTTAGTTAGACCATTGGTGTCAGTCCTAGATGTCTCAAGTCCTGACGAGCCAGATAAATACAGTACTGTTAATCGATCTCAAATGGAAGCTTTTGTCGATCCCTTTATAAGCATGATACGGGAGGCTTCTAACAGACTACCCATTAATATTGATAATTGGGAAAAATCGCGTCCTGATGTTTATGGTGCTACCAATACCATTCTGAAAAGGTTAGAAGAAGTGATAAAAAAAGCCAATTATTATCTTGACATTAATGATGACAACCTAATATCAAAAACCATAAATACGGTGACAATTGAATATAATAGGGGACTTGTAACATCCAACGAAACCTCTAAGATACACACCAGTGAACAAGATTTTTACGAGTGTTGCCAATTGGTCGGTGCGGCATTTGTAGCCGGCATCAAGAATATGCAAAATCTGTTTTA
>NZ_CEZPJD010000573.1:0-2823 GCF_983059655.1 Okeania sp. | reverse complement strand
AGGGAACAGGGAACCCACCCCTAACCCCTCCCAGGAGGGGAACAATTGATAATTTATGGATAAGAATTGATTTGATTTTTTATTTTCGGAGATGTCTATTATATCAAGAGTTTAGATACACGGGGTTAAAGCCCACGTTCGCAGGGGGCTGTGGGGCAAATCTAATTCGCCCTCTTGTAAGCCCTGCTCCACTGCCATCGGTTAAAACGGGATGGCTTTCTCTAGCTCACAGTTTTTTAAGTAACAAAGCGATCGCCCGATCATCTCTTAAGTTTCGGTCAATCTAGGAATCAATTGAGCCAAATTACAAGGACGATTACTAGAATCTAGTTGCTCTTTGATAATATTCCATCCGGTTTGACAAGCACCACTAGAACCAGGTAAACAAAAGATATAAGTACCGTTAGCTACGCCAGCCAAAGTTCGAGACTGAATGGTAGAGGTTTTAATTTCTTGATAGGAAATCATGCGAAATATCTCACCAAACCCTTCAATTTCTTTGTCTAATAGTGGTTTAATGGCTTCTGGTGTCCCATCTCGTCCTGTAACTCCCGTACCACCAGTAGTCAAAATTACTTGGACAGATTCATCTGCAACCCATCTAGATACTACCGCACGAATTTGGTAAATGTTATCGGGAACAATAGTTTTTTCTGCTAATAAATGACCTGTTGTAGTTAAATTATCCACTAATATTTTACCCGATTTATCATCAGCTTCGGTTCTTGTATCAGAAACTGTTAGGACGGCGATTTTTAAGGGTAGTAAAGATTCGTTTTGGTTCATTTTTGTTATTTTTTAATTAAGCTTTAACGGAAATATTTTTCTACTTCTAAAACACTTCTACCAAAACAACTATTGACAATTGTTGTCACGCGATCGCTGTTTAAGTTAGGCAGAGAATTACTTGTCGTTAATTCTAAATATCCTGAATCACGATAAATAAAGAATCTAATGTTATTATTTTGCCACAGCCAAACTTCAGGAATTTTTAAGTATTGATATTTGGTTAAATCGTCGATACTACCTGATGTTAGATTTATTTCTACTGCCAAATCTGGCTTGTCTTTGTCTATTTCAAAACAGTAAGCTACATCAGGTTCTTTCCCTTCTTTTCCTTAAGAGTAGTTTGGTTGTAAGAAAACAGTGCAAGGTTGTTTTGACGGCAGTAAGCCCAAATAATTGCTCTAATATAATCACCAATTAATTCATGGTTACCTCCTGGGGACACAATAGTAATAACTCCATTGCGAAATGAGACTCTTTTACTGGGCAAATCTAAACTAATATATTCAGCCCAAGTTGTATTAGTAATTGTGCTAATTCGATCGCTTTTTTGTGTTCCAATAGTTAACATTTTTACTTAGGGGATATAGTTATTTCGTTACCTTACTAGAATATCAGATAAAAAATCTAAATAGGGTCTGCTGAAAAAGTCTTTTTGCTAAGGCAGGGAATAGGCAGTAGGCAGCTTTGCTGTAGTGAAGAGTCAAGAGTTGGAAGGAGTTGTAGAGGATGTACAAAGGAAAAATTATCCCAATAGTGATTCTGCCTCTATACTTACCCCAATACTCATTTTTTGAGCTTTGTGAGGCAAAAAACTGCTACTTTTTCACTACCTATAAAGGCCCAAACCTTGATATATCCAGACTTTTAGATTTAATCAGCAAGCCCTAAATATTAGCCTTATTAGCGGTCTTAAATCTTTGTGCCATCGCTAAATGTGGCTAAGGTTTTGATACCTAAATCTATACCTACTGAATTATCAGTTTGAGGTAAGATTTCTGGTTGTATTTCTACTACAAAACTTAAGAAATATCTATGAGCTGAATCTTTGATTACTGTTACTGATGATGGAGGAGCAGGTAACTCTCTTGACCAAACTATTTTCAGCTTTCCAATCTTAGCCAAATAAACTTTGTGTTGACCAATTTTAAATCCTCCCTTTGTAAACCTAGCAGTTTGCTTTGACTTTCTACTTTTAAATTTAGGAGGTTTAACAGGTCTACCTTTTCTCTTGCCTTTTGTCGAACTGAAAAAGTTTTGATAAGCTTGGTTTAAATCATTCAAAGATTGCTGCAATGCTTATGATACTTAAATATAGCTCTCATAATTTGACTCTTAAGCTAATATTTAGGATAACATATTTATTGACATAAAATCAACTAAAAAGTCGCCCGCTTATGGGCGAGGCTTTAAACCCTATTTTCTGGTAAATACTTGAATATTACACCTGTATGTTAGAATTAACTACTATCAAACAAACAGCCCTTGATTATCTCTTGTCCAACCTGGAAGTATTTCCAGAACATCGTCACTTGTTTGAGGTTGTAGGTGCAACCTGTTTTGATAATAATGAGTGGATGATTAATATTAGTATTGTCGGTTTAATAGGTAAATATTGGAATGTTTTTGTCAATGGCAACACGGGAAAAATTTTACCAGACTACGAGTTTAATACAGATTGCCAAGACTTGAATGAACCCCATCAATATTCCCATCTGCCCGACTATTTAAATCAACTGCTCAATCGCCTGACTGCCAAAGTTTCTAGGTAAATTAAACGGCTTTGCTAATTAGTAATGATCTATGCTTATGTAGGAAGAGTTTGAAATTTTAAGTAAGTAGACAAAATTATTTGTATATAAATTTATTTTTGATCCTTTGATAGCTCTATGACTTAGAAACACTATTGACCACGCCTTTGGCCATTTTTCCTGGTGTGGGTGGAGTTACATTTCGGACATATCATGTTTTGAGTTCTACAACATTTATCATTACATTTCAGCAACGCCAATTAAACACTGCTTTGTATATAATAAT
>NZ_CEZPJD010000572.1:0-5230 GCF_983059655.1 Okeania sp. | reverse complement strand
ATTTAATCAGCAAGCCCTAATTATAATTGTTAATAGGGAATAGAGACTTGTTCTCTGTTCCCTTTTATATGTTCTTTAATTCTTAAAAATTATATGTCAAATCTCACAGTTAAAGACTTAGAAATATTGCAAGGTACTCTTGATAAATTAGATTTAGATTATCAATTAGAATTAGATGAAGGAAAAATATTAGTCATGGGTCCGTCGGATATTATTTCTAGTGAAGTTGGCGTTCAGTTAATTAGATTATTAGGTAATTGGGTTTACCCACGTCGTCTCGGACGTTTGTTTGATTCTAGTGGTGCTTTTATTCTTCCAGATACTAATTTAAAAGTTCCTGATGTTTCTTTTGTTCGTGCCCAACGTTTGAAAAAAAGTGTTCGTTATTTTGGGGAATTAGTGCCAGATTTAGTAGTAGAAATTAAATCTAAAAGTGACAGAATTAAACCTTTAAAACAGAAAGTCAAGAAATATTTATAATTAGGAGCGGAAGTAGGAATATTGATAGATCCTGATGAAGAAATAGTTATAGTTTATCGTCCTAATGGTGAAGAAATTAAGTTGGAAAATGGAGATATTTTGACTATTCCTGAATTATTTGGTGAGTGGGAATTACCTGTTGTTGAACTTTGGCCTCCTGTATTTGATGAAGATGAATAATAAGCATTTAGCTGTCAGTTATCAGCTATCAGCTTTTAATGTTAAATAGTTTTGTAAAATTACTATATTTTCAAAGTTTTGAGCCTATAAAATCTTACTTTTAACCCACATTCCGCACTTCAATTCGTGACATAAAAATTAGTATAAAATCCCTAGCTTTTTTTTAGTATTTATAGTATATAAATTATCCTCATTTACCTTAATCGGGAGTCAAGTCCTCAGTTAAATATTAAGCATAAATACCTACTGAATTATTGACTCCTATTAACTATAGCAATGAGCGCTGGTATATTTACAAATTGCAGGATTTGCCCAATAGCTAAAAGTCTTATGTTATCGGCAATTTATTCCCTCTGTTGCCAGATGAGCTGTTGCCTGTTGCCTGCGCACAGCGCTATACTATAATTTACTTAGGGCTTGCTGATTAAATATGAAAGCATTGACTGATATTAGTTTCAGCCTTTTTTTTTTCTAAAAAAGTGCAAGCTTTTCGGTCTAAAGAGCTGCATAAAACTAGTATTTTGGGACGATTATAGCAGAACAATCAAGGTACTATTCTTCTGACTTCTTCTTCTATAATTCCCATTCCTCCTGTTTGCTTCGCGGTGACAAACGGAAATTCTGGCTCCTACCCTTACCAAAAAAACTTTATTCAGCAAACCCTACTTATGACTTATGACTTTCAGATGTACGTCTTACATTCTGGAGGCAATGTGTGCGGAAGCATTTCCGCACTTTAAAAGCGCCGTGAGAAACTTCAGAATTACACACTCACTTTTTACTTATATTTTTATGCTACATTTTGTCGTGCGGAATGTAAGTTTTAACTTCTAATTTTTGACTTTTGACTTCCGTTGACTTCTTTACTTGAAAGTTGACTGACAGTTCGTTCAACTAAATTCTTAACTTTTGACTTTTGATTTTTGACTTCTAAATCCTGACTTAGAAAACCGAGCTTCTCATGAAACTCGGTTCTGAGCTAATATTTGATTGGACTCGATCGCGCTTCAACTATAAATCTAATAACCTTTTTCCATGAATAACTGCGGCCACAATTACTAGATCCCCTTTAACTTGATAAAGGACTCGATAACTGTAAGCATAATCTTGTCGATAACTTTCATCCCCAAACTCTTTGACTACTTCTCCTTGTAAAGGATTATGAAGCAAATTTTTGGTGACATTAATTACCCTATGGACTACTGCTGCAGCATAAGAAACAGAGTCACGCGCTATGTAGGAGGCGATCGCATCCACATCATCTATAGCTTTAGAAGACCAAACTACTTTATAACCCATTTACTCAAAAGCCCTTCAGCTTCTTCTTGTGTAATTTTTCTTTCTTTATCAGCTACTTCTAAACCATGAAGAACCTTTTCAATTACATATAAATGATATTGAACATCTTCAAGGGAGCAATTATCTGGCAATTTACTTAATAGAGATTCTACTTTTTTCTTAGCGGTATTCATAAAGTTCATATTATTAAGTCACTGTTCCTAGCTGTACATGAGCCATTGGACAGCGACATCTGGTAATTTGCGTTTTCGCACTTTCCAAGCATAAAAAAGCGAAAAACACATCCCCTCTTAGAGGAACCTTTAAGATATTAATCATTTTTATCTTTAACTTTATTATGTTGAAACCTTTTGGTTTCATATAGTTCCTTTAAATTTAGATGCTTTCATGTTCTAGCGCCTTTCGCAAACAAAAAAAATATGTCAGATTATCGCCGACCTTGGCTCTAGATATAAGGGAAGTAATATACCTATCAATAATATAACAATCTGATTTAACTTTTGAAAGAGAATACTATCATTTTGAACTATCAGCTACCAGCGTAATTACTTATAGCTAATAACTTATTGGTCAATCATGTATATTTATGTATATTTATGATCCCTGCAAAGTATAACTTGGTCTAGACTTGTTAGTCGTCCTCAAAGAAAAGTTTTACTTTTTATAGATAGACGATTAAATTCAATTTGGCATAGTTTAATGGTGAAAATTAGAATTAGTGATTATTAATTTATGGCCATTCAGTCGTTATTAAATTCAAAACTTTTAAATACTATCAAGAGCTTATCAAATAACAAGTCAAATAAATAAACCCGCTCTCAATTTATCAGAAAGCGGATACAAATACTCGTGTTAGAATTAGTTAAAGTATATTTTTGATTTTCAATTACTTTTTGTTAAAGTCTAGAAATTTTCATAGTTAGCGATCGCCCCAGTCATCTTCTCAATTACCTCTGGCACAGGTATAGAACCTAATTCCCCAGCAGCACGAGTCCGAATACTCAGACTATTTGACTCGACTTCTTTAGCTCCAACTACAGCCATTACGGGAATCTTGGCCTTCTCAGCATTTCTAATCAACTTACCCAAACGTTCATTACTAATATCCACCTCAGCACGAATACCTACTTGACGCATTTGAGCAACAACCTCTTGAGCAAAGGGCAAAAATTCAGAATTAACAGGCAAAAGTTTAGTTTGGGTAGGAGCTAACCACAAAGGAAAGTCTCCTGCATATTCCTCAATCAAAATCCCAATCAACCTTTCCAAGGAACCAAAAGGTGCCCGGTGAATCATCACTGGACGTTTTCTGGTCCCATCTTCTGCCACATATTCCAAATCAAACCGTTCGGGCAAATTATAGTCTACCTGTACAGTACCCAACTGCCATTCTCGCTCCAAAGCATCCTGGAAAATAAAATCCAACTTTGGACCATAAAATGCAGCTTCACCAATACCCTCAAAATGTTCCATACCCAAACTTTCTACAGCCCTACGAATAGCACCTTCAGCTTTTTCCCAAGCTTCATCGGAACCAATATACTTATCTAACTTAGGATCTCGGAAACTTAATCTAGCCTTAAAATTCTTTAGTTGTAGATTTTTAAAGACAAATAGAGTTAAGTCTACCACACTGAGAAACTCGTCATCAAGTTGTTCGGGTGTCACAAACAAATGAGAATCATCTTGAGTGAAACCCCGGACTCTAGTTAAACCACCTAATTCCCCAGACTTTTCATGGCGGTAAACAGTGCCAAACTCGGCAAGTCGTATTGGTAACTCCCGATAAGAACGTAAGTCCTGTTTATAAATTTGGATATGGAATGGACAGTTCATTGGTTTTAAAACAAAACCCTGTTCCTGAGCTTCTGATTCCTCATCCTCAGCCATCATCGGGAACATATCCTCTTTATACTTTTGCCAATGTCCGGAAGTTTTGAATAAATCGACTCTGGCAATATGGGGAGTATCTACAGGTAAATAACCCCGTTTCTGTTGTTCTTGTTGGAGAAAGTCTTTCAATGAATTCTTTAACATTGTACCTTTGGGAGTCCAGATAGGTAATCCCGGTCCAACAAGGTCGGAAAAAATAAATAGTCCTAATTCTTTACCTAGTTTACGATGGTTTCTTTTGAAAGCTTCTTCTTTACGTCTTTTATATTCGGCCAGTTGTTCTGGTGTTTCCCAAGCAGTTCCATAGATACGTTGTAATTGGGCTTTGGTTTCATCTCCACGCCAGTAAGCACCAGCAACAGTTTCTAAATCAATTGCTTTGGGATTAATTTGTTTTGTACTTTCAATATGAGGGCCAGCACATAAATCCCACCATTCTTCACCGAGATTATAGATAGTAATTGGGTCTTCTAAGTCTTCAAGAATTTCTAATTTGTAAGGTTCTTTAATTGCTTCAATTCGACTTTTAGCTTCTTCTCGGCTGACTTCTTCTCTAATGACGGGTAAGTCACGTTTGATTATTTTGACCATCTCTTTTTTGATGGTTTTGAGGTCGGCTTCTGTAAATGGTTCGGGGGTATCAAAGTCGTAGTAAAAGCCATTTTCTATCCAGGGGCCAATTGTTACTTGGGCTTTGGGAAACAGCTTTTGTACTGCCATGGCCATGACATGAGATGTGGTGTGACGAATTTTTTTGAGGGTTTCTGACTCGCTGGTGCGAGGTAAATGGATTTTTTCTGGTTGTTCTGGGGAAGGATTAGATTCTGGCCTAGACATTGGCTGTTTATTCTTGTTTTTTTTTATATTTGCACAGGAACAGAGGAAATCTCTATTCTAGTTTAGTTAATCATCCATTTAGTTAGGAATTTTTGAGGTTTCAACACTACATATATCAAACGTTATAGTTTTTGATGACTACATCTAGTGTTTTTTTCTCAATTTTGATTCACAGGAAAAGAGGAAGACTCTATTCTAGTTTAGTTAATTATCCATTGAGGGATTTTTGAGGTTTCAACACTACATATATCAAACGTTATAGTTTTTGACTACTGCATCTAGTGTTTTTTTCTCAATTTTGATTCACAGGAACAGAGAAAGACTTTATTCTAGTTTAGTTAATCATCCATTTAGTTAGGAATTTTTGAGGTTTCAACACTACATATATCAAACGTTATAGTTTTTGATGACTACATCTAGTGTTTTTTTCTCAATTTTGATTCACAGGAAAAGAGGAAGACTCTATTCTAGTTTAGTTAATTATCCATTGAGGGATTTTTGAGGTTTCAACACTACATATATCAAACGTTATAGTTTTTGA
>NZ_CEZPJD010000571.1:0-5238 GCF_983059655.1 Okeania sp. | reverse complement strand
GGGGCATGGACTAGAACCAAACAATCGCGCATTCATACTTCAATTCAGCAACGCCCAATTTGTAGTACAAACCATATACTTTATTATAAGTAATTATCCGCAATTCGTAGCTCCCCCGGAGGGGGAACATGATATAAATTACCTCAAACCCAAGAAGCTAACTCATCTAACTGCGCTGTC
This sequence comes from Okeania sp., assembly GCF_983059655.1. Taxonomy (NCBI): domain Bacteria; kingdom Bacillati; phylum Cyanobacteriota; class Cyanophyceae; order Oscillatoriales; family Microcoleaceae; genus Okeania; species Okeania sp. Next base: position 5,058 of record NZ_CEZPJD010000571.1, on the reverse strand, counting down.
AAATCTAAATCATAGCGCAAGCGACAAACGTGATAACCAGCAGTAAATTCTAAATTTTCATCATTGATGCGGTCTTTTTCCTGTTGTTCGGGAGTATCGTGAACCGAACCATCACAGAAAACAGCAATTTTTTCTTTTTGGTAAACAAAGTCTGGCTGACAATTAGCTTCAGGAATTAATACTTGAGCATCGTTAGGTAATTTTATCCCCCTCTGATAAATTTCTTTCAACACAATACGTTCAAACTCAGATGATGAGTCAGTTTTTTCTAATAGTTGTTGATAATGTTCGTCGCGAGATTTACCTTGACTATGACGCATAATATTACTATTAGTTAATTTTTCCAAAAAAGGTTTAATTAAATGACGGTTTAATAGATGATGATCAAATTGATTTCGGTAAGATAATAAGCATTCATAACAAGCAACACTACAACTTTCTTTAGGTTGTTTGAAGTGACAAATATCTAGTGCAGTCTTGGCTAAATGTTGAAAAGATTCGGGATTTTCTATTATCTGGGATAAAACACCAGCTCCACCTTCGGCAGCTTCCCAGAATAATAAATATTTTCCTTCACCTAACTTTTCTGATGCTAGTTCGTTTTCTTCTAATTTATAATCAGCTTGAATTGCTCGTTCTAAAGCATATTGCAAAGTGGTGAGAAAAGCTTCAGAATTTTCTTGGAGTAAAATATCTTTTTCCGGCTGTATAACCAAAATATTGCAAGTTTCTTGTACTAATAAATGTACTTCTGTATCTAACTTATCTAAATTTTCTGTTTCCGATTTACTATCACCCCAAAAACCAGTAGCAGTATCTAATTTAAAACCTCTTTCCTTGCCTCGTTTTAACCCTCGGTTAATTCTCCAAATATCTGCCGTTTCTCCTAATGTCAATTTGAGCAATTTTTGACCATCATTACTAACAACTTCTGCTGATTCTTGACGTTGTTCTGCATAACGGAAATGAGTAGTAATATTATAACCATATTTGAGGCGTTCTTCTTCATCACTGGTAATGCGTTCTCTCCTCCGTGTCAGAGCTGTTTCCATCTGTAAAACTTTGGTTAGTGTTGGTAAGTTGCCATAACTATCAGATTTAAATTTAGCTCCACAATTAGAACAAAGGTCTCGATTAAAATCTTCACCTTCGTGAAGATAACCACAGTTGAAACATAATTTTACCCTTTTATAGTCTATTCCACTGACAGGAATTTTCGTTTTGTTAATTTGAAATTTATTACCTTCATAATAAACAATATTAGTAGGTGCTAATTCTCGAATAGCAACCACACGGGGACGGGCAATAAATTCTCCGCCGTTACTATCAGGAATATAAGCTCGTACTGGTAAACGAGGAAAATTAAACCCTGGTAAAAACCCCTCAGCAGCAAAGTAGCGGTAGGGATAAAATTCAAACTCACTGCTACTGCGTTTATTTGACATTGACTGACCTATTAATAGATCGATTTGTCTTTTGGCCTCTTTTTCTGATGTTTCAGCGTTGATACGGTCTTCTGTACTTACATTACCTCTGTTAGAGCGGTCAATAATACGTCGTGCTTCATCCCTCTGTCTGACTGCATCTTTATATAATTTTCGCCAGCGATCGCCAGCTTTATTAAATTCAATAATGGCATGCTTTAATATTGAAGATAACCATTCATACGAATACCATTTTGTGTTCTTTAAGTCACGCTGACAAAACTCATCTTCTAAAATTGTTTGTACAGCTTTAAGACATTTCTTCAGACCATCGGAAGTAAGTTTAAGTTGCGCTTTCAAGTCTTCCTTGAGGGGGTATCCTTCTATATCTAAATCTAAAATTTGATTCATGGAGTCACCCAAGTCAATACCAGTGTGAGCTAACCAGATAGAATAAATATGAGACTTAATTAGGTCTGGGTTAGCTAACTCTAATTTTGGTGGTGTAACTTCCCCAGCGACCATCTGTTGTTGTCGTTGATAAAAGTATTGGTCATGTCCGCTACCTGCTGCAGCGTAAGTAATAACTAAAGCTTGCTGACCACTACGACCAGCGCGACCGCTACGTTGAGCATAGTTAGCGGGGGAAGGAGGAACATTTCTTAAGTGAACGACGCTTAAATCTGCAATATCTATTCCTAACTCCATTGTGGGGGAACAAAATAAAGCAGATAATGCTCCTTCCCTAAATTTTGCTTCTCTATCTTTACGGTTTTGATTATTTACTTGACCCGTATGTTCTCGCCCTTCCATTGTCTTAATATTTTGCACATCTCGTTGATAGAATTGTTGGAAAAATTCATTGACTGGTATATTTACTTCCTCACTTCCCTGTAACCTTTTTGTCTTTAAAATATCTGGAGGAATTGTCTCGAATTTATCGGCTTTCCAAATCATAGACTCTACTATTAATTGCACTTCATTATCATCTTTGTATAAATAACCAGAATTAGCTAAAATATTTATCAATGCCTTGATTAAACTATCATAATCAGGTTCCGATGAAATAGTCTCATTTAACCAAGGCCACGCTCTATGAGAACGTAAAAACTGACCAATTTTACTCCGATAAGTTAACTTAAATTTTGCTCGACCTTGCTTATCATTTTTAGCGATAGTTGCCCAATTCGCTTCATATAATACTTCATCACTATCTATCCCCCATTTTTCATTCAATTGTTGTTCAATTTCCCGTTGAAAATTCCGAAATTCTTCTGCTTGTAAAAACTGAGCATCTATTACTAAATCTTTCCGGAGTTGGTCTAATACAGTTTTGATAACATCATATCTTTGTTGAGGCGTTGCTTGTAATAAAATTGGATGGGGATACTTTTGCCAAAGTCTTTTTTCGTGACAAACTTCCTCTAGACCATCATACTCAATAGTCAATAAACCAGTCTGTTCTAAATTGGGTTGCACAATTCGCCAACCCCGACGCAAGTCTGCATAAAGACGATATTCTACTAACTTTTCAAAAGCTTTTTCATTTCTCTTTTTTCCCGAACCAAATTCAGCTACTTGTCGAGCATAATCTGTTTGAGATAAACCTAAACATTTTACTACTTCTGAGGCTAAAATATTATGATTTAATTTACCATTAGTTTGTAGCGCTCTATTTAATCCAGACCGGAAAAAACTGGTTTGAATAAAATCATTAAAATGTCCTGCTTGTAATGAAGCATCTTGACGGTTGTCGGTAAAACTGAGAATTTTTGCTGCTTTTTGATCGATAATCTGATTAGCTTTTAACTTACTAACTGTAGACAAACATAATAAAGTTGTAGCAGTGCTGCGACCTTCCGTACTGAGACGAGAAAGTTTAGAATATTCTGTTTTTCGGCGTTCATAAACTATGCCACAATTGAGACAAGTTAAGAAAGGTTTAGGAATAAACCAACAGGATATAGGAGTAGAATCTTTATCTTGAGAAACCTCAGATAAATTAACTTTTCCATTAGGCAAAACAAACAATTTTATCGGGATAAATTTATCAAACTCTTTCTTAGCAACTCGACCTTTACGTTTAGTTACTCGAAACCAGTTATCGGGTAAACGGTCTTGGTCTGCTGTTCCCCATAACCCCGCTTCATCCATGGTAAGATAACCTTCCTGGGTGTCTTCATCCAAGTCCGTATCTACAGCAGTTGGTAGGAGAGGGGTAACAGTTGCTCCATTACTGTCGTAACGCACTGCATAATAGTCTTGACCGCATTCCCGACAAAACACCAAGGGATAAAGTAACTTATTATCTTTCTGATACTGACCTTCTAATGTCAGAAAACGTTGATCGCGAGATTCAATAGTTGCATAAACGCTACCCCCTTGAGAGATAAACTGATGTAGACGAAATGCCAACCCCCTAGTTTTGCTTCCCCACAGGAACATTTGTTTGAGAATGTCAACACAAGCAGTTACCGGAAAAGCGGTTTCATCAGATAATAACTTTGCTCCTCTTTCTAAAGTAATAGGGGAGCGACGCACTAAATGACCTTCCTTTTCCTCAATGCCAAAATTCATTTCTATCCACGCGCTGAGGGGATGTTGTTTAAAAGTGCTTTCCGTCCGTTGCTCTACTGGAGGTAAACCTGATGTGAGACTATTTTTTAATTCTGTGGTGTCTGGATAGGGTCTAGTTATTGCTTTTTCCAGAGTTTCATCAATGACATTTTCTACCTTTACCTCCACTCCAAATAACTTACTCGCAACACCCGCAACAGTCAGACGGCGGTTTTCTCGACTACCTTCTGTTGACATAGTAGCGGAGGTGCCAATACAAAGTAACTTTTTCCCACAACGTTGTCTGAGTTTACGAATAACTACAGCGACATCCGCACCCTGACGACCCCGATAGGTATGGAGTTCATCTAATACTAAAAATTTCAGGTTGGGTGATGTGACAAGTTTATCTTCATAGACACGAGTCAACATCAACTCTAACATTACATAGTTAGTTAATAAAATGTGTGGTGGGTTTTCTTGAATTTCACTTTTTCTACTGAGACTTTCTTGTCCGGTGTACTGTGCAACTTTAATATGACTAACATCGCTTAAAAATTTCTTAAATTCTTCTGTTTGAGAATTTATCAAAGCATTCATCGGATAGACTAATATTGCCCGGACTCCTTTGATTTCTGGATGCTCTAATAAATCGTTAATAATTGGCACAACATAGGTCAAACTTTTACCAGAACCAGTACCAGTTGTCAATACATAAGACTCATCTTTTTTAGCACAATTAAAAGCTTGTTCTTGGTGGCGATAAAAGTTAAAGTCGGGGAAATATTTTTGACAGTCTGGGTGGAAAACTTTTTGATTAATTAAATGATTAATTGTGGCACTACGTTGATAAGCTGGATTAATTTGTACAAGAGGAGGAGTCCAGAGTTGACCTTTATTTAATTCCTGTTGTACAAAGTCTTTAACTCTAGAGTCGCGAATTTTCAGAAAGCTTTCTATATAGCTGCGATATTCGGCAATAATTTCATCTCTGAAGTTGAAAATATCTAAGTTTGTAGAGGGTAATATCATGTTCGGATAATTACTTATAATAAAATTTTTGTTTGTAGTAGGGCTT
>NZ_CEZPJD010000570.1:0-5243 GCF_983059655.1 Okeania sp. | reverse complement strand
TACTCCCTATGCGTGGAGGAGATGCTTATATAGATCCGTTTAGGGGTTCTATAGTGGGGCAGAGTTGGCAAAGGATAATTTTTCCTACTACCTCCTCTACAACTCCCCCCAAGTCTTGACTCTTAGCTACTCCCTACTCTACTCCCTACCTTAGCAAAAAGACTTCCATAAGCAAACCCTAATTAATTCATTCGGTTTAAAGCCTCTCATGAGCAAGGAGAAAAAAAAAGAAATAAGATTTCTGCTCAATTCAATTCTGTAACGGTTTTAACCTTCTTGTAATTATCCATTATTCATTATCCATTAATGAAAACCTCTTCATATTATGTCTGCTTAATTAATTATAAAAAAATCCTAAAAGCTATACATCCGTAGATTATTTAATTAGGGTTTGCGCTCAAAAGTCTTATGGGTGAGAGTAGGAGTCAGGAGAAATAGGAATGAGCGAGGATGTAGGAGTAAATAATTGTAAGAATGATTTTTCTACCATAGTCAGCCCAAAATACTAGCTTTATGCAGCTCTTTGCACCGAAAAGCCGACACTTTTTTAGACTAAAAAATGCTACAAGCTTTATCTGTCAATACTTTGATATTATATCGGCAACCCCTAATTATTTATTAACAACTAAATATGATTTTTCGTATTTCATACTACTTCTGCTATAACTCCTCAGCGCAGTTGTTGATAAAATGCCTAAATAATTAGAGAATAAAAAGTAACTATAAAAGTGGAGAAAAATACAAAAACTGAGGGCTAATTGTTAATTTTTATATAACACTTCCAATGAATACTAAATAATGCTTTAATGACAGCAGTTTTGGAATTAATCTCAGTTACCTAATTCATAGAAAAAAGGCCATGTTTAGAGTGAATTAATCGGCTTTTGTCCCTAAAATTTGTTCAAAATATCCATAATCAATCAACAACTTAAAAAATGAATGAAGAAAAACGTCAAGCATACTGGCGTGCCAACACAGCATTAATCAGAAACTTGCTAATAGTTTGGGCTACAGTTTCAATTGTTATGAGCATTCTATTAGTCCAACCCTTAAATAATATTCAATTTTTTGGCGTTCCTTTCGGTTTTTGGATGGCACAACAAGGCTCTATTTATGTGTTTGTCATCCTAATTTTCATCTATGCCATTCAAATGGATAAACTCGATAAAAAATATAATTCTGACAGGAGAGACTAAATGACTGCAGAAGCTTGGACATTTATACTAGTCATCATTTCCTTTATGGGTTATCTTTACATTGGATGGCGATCGCGAGTCAAAGATAGTAAAGGCTTTTTCGTCGCAGACCAAGGTGTACCTGCCATTGCTAATGGTGCTGCTACTGGTGCTGACTGGATGTCTGCAGCCTCATTTATTTCAATGGCGGGATTAATTTCTTTTTTGGGTTATGATGGCTCCATTTATTTGATGGGATGGACTGGCGGTTATGTGCTATTGGCACTACTGCTAGCTCCATACCTGCGGAAGTTTGGTAAATATACAGTACCCGACTTTGTAGGCGATCGCTACTATTCCAATATTGCCCGCATCGTTGCAGTTATTGCTGCCATCTTCGTATCCATGACTTACGTTGCTGGGCAAATGCGGGGTGTCGGTATTGTTTTTAGTCGGTTTTTGCAAGTTGATATTGGCACTGGCGTTGTCATTGGGATGATTATTGTTGCCTTCTTTGCCATTTTAGGAGGAATGAAAGGCATCACTTGGACTCAGGTTGCCCAATATACTGTACTCATTGTTGCTTATCTGATTCCAGCTATTGCCATTGCGACAGTTATTACAGGTATACCCATTCCTCAATTTGCCTTTACTTTCAGCGATATTGTCGAAAAACTCAATCAGGTTCAGGTAGACTTGGGTTTCCAAGAATACAGCGCTGCCTTTACTAACAAAACCATGCTGGATGTTTTGTTTATTACTATTGCGCTGATGGTGGGAACTGCTGGTTTACCCCATGTTATTGTTCGCTTCTACACGGTACCTGATGTAAGGGCAGCGAGATATTCTGCGGGTTGGGCATTATTGTTTATTGCTATCTTGTATACAACTGCTCCTGCCTTAGCTACTTTTGCCCGATACAACTTAATTGAGAGTTTGCACAACAAAACTGTGGAGGAAGTGCAACAGTTAGACTGGGCGACAAAGTGGGAAAAGACGGGTTTGTTAGAATTCACCGATCAAAATAATGACGGTCGCTTTCAACTAACCCCAGATAAAGAGACGAATGAAATTAAGATTGACCGGGATATTATTGTTTTGTCTACCCCAGAAGTAGCTAAACTTGCTCCTTGGGTAATTGCGTTAGTGGCAGCAGGGGGGTTAGCTGCTGCTTTGTCTACTGCATCTGGTTTGTTATTGGTGATTTCCAGTTCCATTGCCCATGATGTTTACTACAGAATGATCGATCCAGGAGCATCAGAGTCACGACGGTTAATGGTAGGTCGAGTCATGGTAGGGTTTGCTATTGCCATTGCTGGTTACTTTGGGGTCAACCCACCAGGGTTTGTTGCTCAGGTGGTAGCTTTTGCTTTTGGTTTAGCTGCTGCAAGTTTTTTCCCGGCGATCATTTTAGGAGTGTTTGACAAACGCACTAACCGGGAAGGAGCGATCGCTGGTATGGTAGTGGGTTTATTGTTTACTACTATCTATATTATTGGTGTCAAATTTGCCGGAATGCCAACATGGTTTTTCAACGTTTCTCCTGAAGGTATTGGCACTGTAGGTATGGTGCTGAATTTTATTGTGACTTTGGTAGTATCTCGGATGACACCTCCTCCACCTTTTGAAATACAAGAAATGGTAGAGGATTTGCGATCGCCTCTAGCTGTACCTGTTCCCATTAATGACATTGGGGAGGAAGAGTTGGATTAATTGCAAGAAAGAAGACTTCCAGTAGGGTGTGTTAGCGACAGCGTAACACACCGAAAATCAACATGATGGTGGTGCGTTACATTTCATTAACGCACCCTACTAGACTACTACAAATTTTTCAACGTTGATGATGAGAATGTTTCAATTCACAACCCCCCAGATGTAGGTTGGGTTGAGGAACGTTAGCGGAGCTTATCCGTAGGATAAACCCAATATAATATACATATAGTGTAGGTTTTTGTTGGGTTGCGCTGCCGCTTAACCCAACCTACAATCTCTAAAATATCCTAAGTTAAGTTAAACTGGTAATGTAATATAAAAGTGATTCAGAAACAAAAATGGCTACACTTCAGATAGAAAACTTACCTAACGACTTCAAAATCAATCTCTCGGAGTTATTATCTGGTATCAAACCTGGAGAAGAAATTATTATTTTAAATCAAGGGGTGGCGATCGCGAAATTGGTTCCCATTTCTCCCTCATCTAACCGACTAGCTAGTTGGGGGCAGGATAGAGGAAAATTTGTCGTGCCAGAGGATTTTAACGAATCTTTGCCGGAAGAGATTACCGAAAAACTTAATAGTGTTTACACTCAACACTCCTCGGACTTAGATGAGAATATTGCTATGATGCAGTATAGCAGCTTGAAAGGTAAAGATACCTGTTCAACAATTAATAATTAATAATTAATAATTACCTCTCCTTGAAAACGGATAGGATTGACTAATAATGAAAATTTTTCTTTATTATCCCCTTAAAACGGGAGGCTTTAAACCACCATTTTTCGGTAAAATTTACACTACAAAGCTATAGGAGAACTTACTTAAAAATGGCAAAAATTACTACGGATGAATTACCCGAAAGTTTACAGACTCTATTTATAGAAGTCGAACGCACAAAAACACCACTAACTGTTATCCATGAAGGAAAACCATTAGTGATTATTTATCCGGCTGTTACCGAGACTAAACGCGCTCCCTGTGGCGTAATGAAAGGAACTGGTGAAATATTAGAGGATCTAGTAGCTCCTGTTAACGAACCTTGGGAAGTATTGGAATGAAATTGGAATGAAAATTCTACTTGATACTCATATTTGGGTTTGGTATTTACTTGACGATGCACGTTTATCGCTCCAACTTCAGAGAGCGATCGCCGATTCTAATAACGAACTTTGGTTGAGTCCAATTAGTGTTTGGGAAGCACTCATCCTTGCAGAAAAAAGACGGATATCTATGCAACCCGATCCTGTTACATGGATTAATTTAGCTTTACAGAGTTTAGAAACTCGTGAAGCTCAAATGAATCATGCTATTGCTATTTTAAGTCGTCAGGTTGTACTACCTCATAAAGATCCCGCAGACAGATTTATTGTTGCTACAGCTATTTACTATGGGTTAACATTAGCCACGGTTGATACTAATATTATAGGTAGTTCGGCAGTACAAACACTTAGTTAGAAAATCTTGTATAGGAGCGATCGCTCATGTAGGTTGGGAGGAGAAACGAAACCCAACATAATATAGTCCAGTAGAGTGTGTTAGCGCCAGCGTAATGTACCCAAAATCAAGGGTGGTGCGTTACATTTCATTAACGCACCCTACAAGATCTCATGTAGGTTGGGTTGAGGAACGAAACCCAACATAATAGATGTATTATAGAGGTTTTTGTTGGGTTAAGTGACAGCGCAACCTAACCTACAATCTAGGCACCAACACCAAGAGATGCACCATTTGCAGCTCCCATCTTGGCACCAACAACTGCTCCTGCTGGACCTGCAACCACGAACCCGATAGTTCCAAGTGTAGCTGCGCCTACTACAAGTCCAGTTGCAGTCTTCACAGCGGTCTTTGTTGCTTCTTTAGCTAGTTCTTCTTTGAAATTATCAGACATAATAGACATCTCCAAAATGATATGATTATTAATTGGACTTTAAATGTTGTCCAAGAGAGCTTTAGAGAAGATTAAACGGTAATAGTCTAAGACTTATTCTCTAAAATTGCTTTTCATTGTTACCTACAAATCAAGGTTTTGCCTAGTCCAAAATGTTTAAAGTTTGTTACTCTTGTTCTGACTCAAATTTATCTAATTTTGTGGAAAAATGTGAAAAATGTACTAGAATGTTACTTAATGTAAGCGATAATATCAGAAAGCCAATACCTCGTGACCCTATGGACTTACAAAAAGCCTTAGAAACAGTCGATCAAATAGTTTTCTCGAAAACGGGCAAACATCTAAATAAACTACAAAAAGCTATACTCAGAGTAACTATAGAAAAGCAGACTTATGAAGTTATTGCCAAAGAATTTGATTGCTCTGAAAGTAATGTGAGAAAAGCTAGCTCAGAATTATGGCAGA
>NZ_CEZPJD010000569.1:3575-5245 GCF_983059655.1 Okeania sp. | reverse complement strand
ATAATTTAACTGGATTATTAATTTGTAGGGAATTTACTATCTATAAAATTTACAGCAAATTTTAGGAAGCGTGAGGTACAGTTTGAGACTAATCTATAATTTTTATTCATTGCCAGATCCGGTTTTCCTTGTTCCCTAAAGTATAAAACTTTGTACCTTATTAAATCGAAAACTGCTGTATATAAAGTTAATGACTGTGTTAAATAAGGCAAAAACTATTTCGCAACAAATAAAATAAAGGTTACTAGTTATAAAAATTTGCCTAGCAAAGAAGAAACAGAAATATTTGGAAACTTGTATAAAAAATAAAAATTAAATCTTCGCACTTCTTATATCCGATTATATCCGGAATTAACACTAAGTTCCAGAATAAATTACTTAGATTACTCCTATTAACTATATATAAAACTAAAACCATAACTATGGAATTAACATCTACATCTGGTTATAGTTTTTCTGGTCATATTCCTATAGAAATTGGTCAAGATAATTGGCGATCGCTACTGAGTAATATCGAAGCTGAAACTTATACTAGCCAAGTATATAGTGTAATGTTAACTGACATAAAAACTTCTCTAGAAGAAGCAGTAGCTCAAACCCAATCTCAAATCGAAGCATTAGGACTAGAAGCAATAAAACTCAGCCTAAAAAACTTGACTAGAACATTAATACCAGAAGAAAAAATATCTTCAGCAGACCCGATTTACTCTCATTCTCATAATATGAATGAGCAGAGAGAAAATATTAATTACCAGCAAATAAATCAGGAACAGTTAATCCAAAATAATCAAAATCAGCCTCAAACAAATATGAGTACTAACCTAACTACTACCGTAGAATCAGAAATTACTAATGATTCAACCTTAGCATCCATAGATACCCAAAACATGGAAACTAATCTCTTAGAAAATAATCAAAATTTCTCAGAAGAGTTACAACCACATAATCAAAGAAAACGGCGAAAAAAACTCACAAAAGCAGAAAAAGCCGCCTTATTAATTCAAGAAAAAAATACATATTTACAGCAACTAGGGGAAAAACTACAAAAAGCACGAAAAATGCGTTGTTTATCTATGAAACAAATTCATAAACAAACTTTCGTACCCCTTCATTATCTAGAAGCTATAGAAAAAGGCCAAACAGACGAATTACCAGAAGATGTGTATCTTCGAGGATTCATCTTTCGTATTGGTAACGCCTTAGGATTTGATGGAGTAGCTTTAGCAGAAGCTTTACCTATGTCCGATCCACTGCAAAACCTAATGCCATCTTGGTCTAACTCCAATAAGGACATGGGATTCGGTTTACGGCCTATTCATCTATATGTAGGTTATACAGCTTTAATGGCCAGTGCAGTAGGTGGACTAAGTTGGATGTCTCAACAACCAAGTCCAGGAGCAAATCTTACTCCAGATAAATTAGACACTCCTGATTCAGTTGCTCGCTCAGATAAATATTTAGAAACTACTCAAACACCAGGATTAAAATCTACTCAAGGTAACGTAGTTGTTGGTTCGGATATTGCTCCACCAGAAACAATGATTTGAAGAAGGAGTCAGGAGACAGAAGTTCAATAATTAATAATTATTGAAAACCGATAGGATTGACTTTCAGCCAAAGGCAGTTAACATTTGATGACAAGGTTATCCCTATGTACTACTGTGTCAGAT
>NZ_CEZPJD010000569.1:0-3475 GCF_983059655.1 Okeania sp. | reverse complement strand
CAAAGGCAGTTAACATTTGATGACAAGGTTATCCCTATGTACTACTGTGTCAGATCCTATATAGCCCAAAATATCAGGTATATCTTCTGAGCGACAACCTAGAATTTGTTGCAACTCAGTATTGCTGTAGTTCACAAGTCCCCTAGCTATTTCCCCGCCTTCTTCATTGCACAATTCTACAGCATCCGATGGATAAAACTCTCCTTCTACTTGAATAATACCAGCAGCTAGTAGAGATTTACCAGACTCAGAAATTGCTTGAACTGCACCTATGTCCAGATACAGCTTGCCCGCAGGTACTAAAATATTGGCAATCCAATGTTTGCGGGCATTTACTGGTTGTGGTTGAGGTTCAAACTGAGTCCCAATAGATTCTCCATTCAGGATTTTTGGTATATTAGTAGGAATTTGGCCATCAGTAATGACGGTTCGTACTCCTGCTGCTGTGGCAATTTTGGCAGCTTCAATTTTCGTAATCATTCCACCAGTTCCCCGTCCACTAACAGAATCTCCAGTTTGAACTTGAAATTCTTCGAGTTGTTCTATTCGCTCTACTAAGGTAATAGGTAAAGCATCTGGATTGTTTCTAGGATCGGCAGAATATAACTTGTCAACGTCGGTTAATATAAATAACCAATCAGCTTCTACTAGACCAGCAACTAAAGCTGATAGAGTATCGTTGTCCCCAAATTTCAGTTCTTCCACAGCAGTAGTATCATTTTCATTCACAATTGGGACTATACCCAGTCGCAACAATTGTTGAAATGTATTGTAAGCATTTACATAACTACTACGTCGTGAAAGCTCGCTCCTGGTAAGTAAGATTTGAGCAATTGTTTGTTGCAAAGATGTAAACAAATCTTCGTAAACTCGCATTAGTCTTCCTTGGCCAACTGCTGCTACTGCTTGCTTCATGGCAATATTGCGAGGTTTTTCACTTAGCCCTAAGCGATCGCAACCTACACCAACTGCTCCAGAAGAAACTAAAACTACTCGATGTCCCTGAGAACGTAGATTGGCAATAGTCTCGATCAAGCTAGCAATTGTGGACAAGGCCAAATTTCCCGATTCAGAACGAGTCAGACTGGAAGTGCCTATTTTAATTACTATTGTTGTCATCGAAAAATATTGAACTAATTTTTGATTGCTTCGACTCTTTGAAATTACCTCAAAATTAGAAAACACCAAACTCTTAATAAATCAAGAGATTGGTGTTTTTAGATTTTTATGTTTAAGACCTTTATATTTGCTGGTCTCAATTTAATTTTTATTGATGTCGATTATTCCATAGAGTTTTAGTAAATTTAAGAAATCGTAATATTTTCTTTAGATTTGGGTATAATTTTCAGATAAAACAATAGTCATACTGATGAAATACTCAATTTTAGATTTTCAGGAACAAGGGAGGGTGGAGGGAGTATTTTTCAAGCTTTTCCCGTTGCCTCTACTACACTCCCGACTGGTAACTCAAAAACTGATAACTGAAATGACCTTTCCTTCCACTGCCATATAGGATAAATTTGCAAAGGTTGAACAAAAAAATCTATATAAATCATGGTGTAGCTGTTGCACCCTCATCCCCTTCCGGGAGGGGAGCAAGAGGGGTAGGTGAGGATTAATGGCAGTGGGGCAAACGGTTCAAGAAAAGCGCACCGCCTGTGCTGAAGTTTCCTCAGTATTAAAGATGGAGCAAGAAAGCTTGTGGAGATAGTAGTAGCGGGGGCGCAACTCAACTTGTTTTGATTTGTTGCCTAGTTAAGAATCACGGCTAGCGCAGCTTTGCGTTAGCACTCGCAAGAATTACCCGTTATAATCTCCGATTTAACGGGCGAGTGTCAATACCTTACTCTAATTAGGTGTGGTGGAGGAGAATCTAGGAGTGCTAAATAGAATGTCTAAAGTATATTCATCCGTTTTTACTAAACACGGCCAATCAGAATCTCTTCGTGTAGGAGTTATTGGGGTTGGTAATATGGGACAACATCATACCCGTGTCCTAAATTTGCTCAAAGATACAGAATTAGTCGGTGTAGCAGATATTAATGTAGAAAGAGGACTCGATACTGCAAGTAAATATCGAGTTCGTTTTTTTGAGGACTATAAAGACCTTTTACCTCATGTTGATGCTGTGTGTGTAGCAGTACCAACCCTTCAGCATTACGCTGTAGGAATGACTTGCTTAGAAGCAGGAGTCCATGTGTTAATGGAAAAGCCTATTGCTGCTAGTATCGCTGAGGCTGAATATTTGGTAAATACTGCTGCTGAAACAAACCTAATTTTACAAGTAGGTCACATAGAAAGGTTTAATCCTGCTTTTCAAGAACTTAGTAAAGTCCTCAAAACTGAAGAGTTATTGGCCTTAGAAGCTCATAGGATGAGTCCTTATTCTCATCGAGCTAATGATGTGTCTGTAGTTCTGGACTTAATGATCCATGATATTGACTTGTTACTAGAATTAGTTGCTTCCCCAGTTGTGAAATTAACTGCCAGTGGAAGCAGTGCTTCTAGCTCTGGAAATTTAGATTATGTAACAGCTACTCTTGGTTTTGCTAATGGAATTTTAGCTACTTTGACTGCTAGTAAGGTGACACATAAAAAATTACGTTCTATTGTTGCCCACTGTAAAAATTCTTTGACAGAAGCAGATTTTCTTAACAATGAAATTCTGATTCATCGTCAAACAACAGCAGATTATGTGACTGATTATGGTCAGGTGCTTTATCGTCAGGATGGTTTAATTGAAAAGGTTTATACTAGCAATATTGAACCTCTTCATGCAGAATTAGAGCATTTTATTCATTGTGTTGGTGGAGGGAATCAACCTTCAGTTGGAGGAGAACAGGCTCTTAAAGCATTGCGGTTAGCTAGTTTAATTGAGAAAATAGCTTTTGATGGTTTAGCTTGGAATTCAGCAGATTCAGAATGTAATTTATTGAATAATTCTATGCTAAAAGTAGGTTAAAGTATTTCAATAAATTCCTTTATAGCAGGGAATAGGGAATCAGGAAAAGTGGAAAAAATATTTACTTCTCTAATACCAATTTGATAAATGTTTGCTACAAATAGTTAGGGTATTTATTAGAATTTCCGTTTGTCATGCTTCCCTACGGGATGCTACGCAAATGCAAACAGCAATCCTGCAATTCAGGAGTTAGAATGAATAGATTTAATACCAGTTTTTAGGTCGTAAATCCTCTTTTTTCTCAAAGGAACATTTCCTGCAAAATCTTTTTATTGCACTTATTATTTGTAACATTCTTGTTTTAAATTGGTATAAGAGGATATCTGAAAAGTTTTTTGATACTGAATTTTACCCCCCGAGCAAGCCAACTTTGTGGGGAACAATAGTTAATTTGCTTCCTCTAGTCCCCCAATTTTGGTGGATGCGCGGTAAGCATTCAGCCGTCAGCTATCAGCGCTTCAGCTATCAGCTATTGCTTTTAGTGAGCGATCAAAGCAATATTTAATTAGGCCT
>NZ_CEZPJD010000568.1:0-5251 GCF_983059655.1 Okeania sp. | reverse complement strand
TTCAATTAACCAGGAATTACTATCTAACCAAGTCAGATGCATAGTATCTATAAAACTAAATGACGGCTAAATCATTATTGTAACAATTTATTACAATTAACCTACCACCTAAGCTAAGATACATTTAAAATGCGTCTTAGCAAGTTAGAAGTTAAAAGTTCAGAAGTAATATAAGGTTATCCTTTTAAGTTTTTTTCAACGTCTTTTACTGATGAGGATTTAGTATTAATATTCCTTATTTGAAGTTAATAAATATTGATGTAATGCTACTTAGATATAACAAAAAAAGTGAATTTATATTTCCGATCGCCTTCGTACAAAACCTGCTTATATATAAAGTTGAAGCTACAGATAGCGGTAATCTTGAGAGATTAGGAGAAAAATATATAGCAACTATCATGATTACTCTTGACTTATGGAATATCTAATTTAAAACAATGGAATATTAATACTCAACCTTCTTTCTTAATCTATTAGATAAGTAAAGCTTTCTTATTTTCTTAAATTCTCCTATATATTCCATAAATAACTGAATCCGAACGGTAAATATAGGGAGTTTAAATCATTTTGTACAGAACCAGTGGAGGAGCAAAAATTTCTCTATCTATAAATTTAGCTTTGAGAATCTGCTTCAGAATTATATTTTACTTTTTCCCAGATAATAGTAGCTAGGAAACATAACATCATTAAGTAAAGTGGTACGCCTATCATCATTTATACTCCTAATTTTTATTCTAGTTAGCGTGGTTTATCTTATTTGGGAATAAATTATCAATTCATTTTTTAGAAGAAGTTTATTAAGCATTTCCTAAAAAAAATTCAAATACTCCTAATATTAATTATGGCATAGTTTTATTTAATTGTCATCCTAATAGAAAAGGCTGATATTGACTGAAGATAAATTTATAGAAGCAAAATAGAGATATATATAGTTTGAATTTTAGGGTAAGCATTTCCTGCGGAATGCTGCGCAAACAGCTATTAGCAGTCAGCACTTCAGCAACAAGAGTGTTTTTTTTTAATACAGTGTTTAAATTAAAATAGACTTTAAGGGCAAGGGAGGCAACTTTTTTAGTAAGACAATTAATAAAGCTTTTCTCCTAAAC
Organism: Okeania sp.; assembly: GCF_983059655.1. NCBI lineage: Bacteria > Bacillati > Cyanobacteriota > Cyanophyceae > Oscillatoriales > Microcoleaceae > Okeania > Okeania sp. The sequence goes on along the minus strand of NZ_CEZPJD010000568.1, from coordinate 4,145 downwards.
TAAAAGCAATAGTTGATAGCTGATGGCTGACGGCTGAATGCTTACATTTTAGGTATATGTATTTATCAGCAACTAAATTTTATTAAAGTTCGTTTCCAGTCACTTAAAAACTACTTCAATATAAGAATTAGGATTTTCGGCAACCCAACCAAAAGGAGAATTATATCTAATTTCAAAATGAAGATGAGCTTCCTCAAAATCAGGTTTTCCTGTCTGACCAACTGTACCTAAAAGCTCTGCTTGTGCAATTTTTTGACCAGCTTTAACATTGATAGAATCTAAATGGGCATAACGAGTTTGCTTGCCAGCAGCGTGATTAATCACTACTAAATTGCCATAATTACCTTGTTTACCTGCAAATGCTACTATCCCTTCTCCTACAGAAAAAACTGATGTACCACTATTAGCAATTAAGTCTAAACCACTATGAAAAACCACTTGATTTTTAATCGGATGTAGTAACCAACCATAACCTAAAATTACCCTAGTTTCAAAAGGTAAAGGATAACCTTTTAATGAAGAAATTTGTGGGGATGCTTTTCGCCCTGGAGACCAATTTACTCCTGGTAAAAAAACTACTTCTGGTGTCTGTTGCTCTAGTGTTTGTGGGCAACCGTTTACTTCATATAATGCATCAGCACGAATATTATAATTTTCTGCAACATTTTTCCAAGTTGTGCCAGTAGGTACTTTCACAGCAATACCATTATAGGGAGGAATAATTATTTCAGTACCTATAGCTAGCTGACCTTTCTGTAGCACTCGATTAAATGCTAAGAGGGTTGGAGGAATGAGGTTATATTTTTGAGCAATAGTTTCGATGGTTTCTCCAGTAGTAATGGTATGACGTTGGAGACGAGATAAAGCTGGTAAGGGACAAATTTCTTTTGCTTCTTCTGAAATGGAAGGAGCGGGAATTTTCATCAGTTGAGATTGAGCATTTGCCTGCATTAATAAAAGTGGATTGATTAAGCATAATAATGTAGTTAAAAGGTAAAGGTAGGATTGAGAATTCATAAGCAATATTAAGTAGAAAAAAAATAATTACCAGCTTGATAGTAGCCTTTTATTAGAGACTTCTTCCACTCGACAATTTTTGTCTAATACCAATTCCCAAAAATAATGCTATACCTCCCATGGGACTTCAGCTATTAAGTAATAATAATGGTTGAATAATGTTTGTGACTATTCTCGGCATTAAACCAAGACTTTTCATCCTACTCCCTACTCCCTACTCCCTATTTTCAAGGAGATATAGCAAGACTTTTGAGAAATGGTATAAGGGATAAACGCGGAATGACATTTTGGGTAATTAGCACGCCAGTAGCTTATTAATTATTCTGATGTTTACTTATCCCCCACTCCCTTACTCCCTTACTCCCTCACTCCCTTACTCCCTCACTCCCCTACTCCCCCACTCAAGAATGCGCAATAACTCTTACTATTGCGTGATAAATTGCTTGCGTATTAGGATCGTCTGCAAACAAACAATAGTTGTTAACGTCAGAGTAGCTTGCTCTACCAGTTGCAATATATTTTTCTGTAAGCTGCATTGCAGATATTTTCATCATTTTGGCTATTTCCGATCGCCCTAGAGAAACAGGAGCATAATTTTCTACAGATAACTTTTGCCAATCATACTTTTGCAATATCTCTGGTAACTTCCCTCCTAAAGCATAATCCGATCCTCTATCTGCAAACATTTTTTCAATAGCAAAATTGAGTTGCTTAACTGACTGACACATTTGACTATCTCCCGCAATGGCTTTAGCTACCGAAAAATCAGGCTCTTCAATGACTAACCATCCACCAGGTTTGAGCAAATCTACCATTTTTGATAAGGCAAGTTGAAAGTCTGGAATATGGATAAGAAGACACCGTGCATGAATTAAGTTAAAAGATTGACTTTCCAGTGCAAGATGGCAAAAGTCTGCTTCTAAAACTTCAATATTAGGCGATTTAATGTTTGCTAAAAAACGAGTATCTAAGTCAACGGCAACAACCTTTCCACTATCTCCAACAACTGTTGCGAGCCATTTAGCTATCGCTCCCGCTCCTGCTCCTACTTCCAGACATTGCCATTTTTCTGTAATTCCAGTTGTTAAAATTAGTTCACGAGTTTTTGGGTCAAAAATTTGTTCGATCGCCTGTAGTCTTTCTAATTCTTTGAGATTTTGAGTATTGCTAAAAATATAGTCTGTAGATGCTGGCATCTGTAAAAATACCCCCCTTCTATCGCTGGCTAATAACTTATATTTCCAACAAAATATGAGGGTATGCAATTAAGATGTTCAAAAACTTAGAATTATTTAAAACTTTTACCTATAATTGAAATGATTGATACAATTTTGGTTGTCCAAGGGCCAGAACTAAAATCTGTGAAGCGCGGTCTTACCCCTAAGTTATCTCAGCCTAAATTATTGTCTTTGCCCATAGGTGCTGCATCTGTTACTCGTTATTTGAATAACTGGCAAAAAAGACAAGATTTTTCCTCCCATCAACCCTCTACAATATTGCTTATGGGATTATGTGGTAGTTTATCTAATCAATATCAACCTGGAGATGTGGTTATTTATAATGAGTGTGTGAAATATATTGAAGAAGGAAGAAGAAGGAGGGAAGAAGAAAGAGAGAAGAAGTGGATGGAAACTCAAATTCCAATAAATTGTAAACATCATGTAGACGGCAGAATATTAAACCCAAAAGAAAAAGATTATTCTCAGTTACTCAGGCAAAAGTGCGATAGTGCTTTAACAGCTAAGTTACAAACACATTTAAAAGGAAAAGCTTCTTTAGTAACAGGTATAACTAGCGATCGCTTCATCTACAAGGCGCAGGAAAAACAACTCTTGGGAAAAAATACTGGTGCAGAAGTGGTAGATATGGAAGGTTTTGCCATTCTCAATTTCTTTGCTAACCTTTCTGTCTCCGTGGCGATGGTGAGAGTAGTCAGCGATGACTGTTACCATGACCTTCCCAATATCACTTCTGCTCTGACATCATCTGGAAGTTTGCAACCTTTAGCATTGGCGATCGCAATGTTTCGACAACCACTGCCTGCTTTCCAACTTATTCGAGGTAGTATTCAAGGATTAAAAGTATTGCAAGAGGTGACAAGTTGTCTTTTTAATGATTAAAAATAATTAAGCAATTATTCTGAGACCATCCTATTTTCTTTTCCTTTTCAAATTGATTTAGTAGTCGTGTTACAGTAACGCGACTTGTGCCAATAATGTCAGCTAATTCTTGATGAGTTAACCTAATATCCAATATTTGCCCGTCTGGTAGTTGATTACCAAATCTATCAGTCAACCATTTTAATAATCTCAACAGTCGTAATTCGATTTTTCTAGAATGAATAATTCTGAGTAATTCTTGAGTTTTTTGAATGTGAGAAAGCATTACTTCTTGAGTATAGAAATAACCCCTTGGTAAGATACTTGCTTCTACAATAGTTAAACATTCAACTTGATAAGGATAAGATGGAAATAGAGGTTGACCGACAATATCTCCTTGACCCCAAAATCCTAGAGTTATCGTATTGTCTTCTTCGTTTTTGGTAAGAGTACGAACCACTCCAGAATCTATTCGCCATAATAATACATCTGTTAATGGTATTAATTGGCGACGTTTAAATTGATGCTGCTTCAGTTTTTGAGGTTTAGTAATTACTGAATTTAAGCTCACAATTATTCTCCTATTTATTTGTGTTGAAATTTCCCCGAATTGACTAAGCAAAAATAGCTTTTAACCTTCTCAAAAAAAGAGTGATTTAATTGCTTGTTGCAGAGTTAGTAGCTTGGCAATGTGAGTATTGTGAATTAGATTTACATTGCTGTAATATTGGTTTTGCTAGAGGATTATTTGGTTCATAATCACTACAATTTAGAGCTGTTTCGGTAAGAGCATTATAAGGATGTACTGTACATTTCAAACGATAATCTCCTGTAAAAAATGTACAGCGACTACAAGGAATTTGATGCAATCGTCTAACATAATTGATTCCTTGCTGAAAGGTCAAATAAAAGTTCCGCAAACCTATAGTAATTAATAATAGAAAACCAGTCATGAAAATGATACGAGCTAGATTTTGAAGTAGATATCCTGGAAGCAAATTAATCATAGTTTTAACTTTATTCTGAATT
>NZ_CEZPJD010000567.1:3097-5262 GCF_983059655.1 Okeania sp. | reverse complement strand
GATCGGCTCCTGCAATTAAACTTTTATAAGTAGCTTCAGGGAAAGGAATAATACTAGATACTCCTAAACTGAGAGTAACTTGTTTATATGTTGGTGAATTTCGATGGGTAATCTGCAATTTATATACTTCTTGCTGAAGTATATTAGCAATATGAATTGCTCCTTCTAGATGAGTATTAGGTAAGATAATAGCAAATTCTTCTCCTCCATAACGAGCGACTAAATCTGTAGGACGTTTGACTACTTTCGAGATAGCTTTTGCTACTTCCTGAAGGCACTCATCACCTTTTTGATGTCCATAAGTATCATTATATTTTTTAAAAAAATCTATATCACACATGATTAAAGATAATGCTTTTTTCTCTCGTCCCATACATAACCATTCTTTTTCTAAATATTCATCAAAACAACGTCGATTAGCTATTTTGGTTAATCCATCTAATGTAGCAAGTTTATATAATTCTTCATTAGCATTTTGCAGTTGCTGATAGAGTTGTGATTGTTGAATAGCAATTTCTAGTTGAATTCTTAACTGGTCTAATAAATTTATTTCCCATTTTTCCCACTGGCGTTTATTGCTACAATTCTGAGCAAATAATATCCCCCAAAATTTATCATTGTTAGTACCATTACCTCTAACAGCTAAACTTTTTTCTTGAATATTATTAGTTGTAGATTTTTGGACAAAGATTGGCATAATTAAGCAAGCTTTAATTTGGAAAAAATCTAATAAATTAGTAGAAGATAGTTTCACTGTGGATTGATAAATATCTGTAACTGCTATAATTTTATCTGATTTTTTTTCTTGTATAAGCTGTTGAGTTGTAATTATATAATCATTAAATTCCCAATCTAACATTGAGGGTTTTCCTGGTGCTAAAGACTCTGCTAAGACAAGAATAGATCGGTCTAATATTTTACGTTGAATAATTACTCGCTCTACCTGTAAAATATTTCGCACTTCATCTACAGCTTTTTGTAGAATTTCTGATAAGTTTAAAGACTGGCGAATACGCTCTGTTATCTTACGAATTAATTGTTCTTGTTGAGTCTGTCTTTGTAGATAGTCTTCTACTTGTTTACGTTCTGTAATATCAGTGTAGGAACCTACCATTCGTAATGGGTTTTCTTCTTCATCCCAAAGTGCTTGACCTCTATCCAAAATCCATTTATATGTATTATCTTTACATCGGATACGATATTCGGCAGTAAAGTATGGTGTTTGACGATTCAGATGTTCTTGAATACACTGTGTTAATAAATTAATATCATCAGGATGAATACGACTTTTCCAATGATCTATATGATTAAAAATCTCCGTTTCTGTATAGCCTAAAATTTCTTGGCAACGAGTTGAATAAAAACATTCATTAGTTTTAATATTCCAATCCCATATACCATCATTATTACCACGCAATGCTAATTCCCAACGTTCTTCACTTTTTTTCAAATCCAATTCCATTTGTTTACGCTGAGTAATATCTTTAATCAAACCAATTAAATATTTGGGTTCTTGGGAAGTTTTGATTAAAGATATATTCAAATATAACCAAATAATTTGACCTTTTTTGTGAATTAAACGACGATCTGTTGCATAATTTTGGACTTTTTCGGCCATCATATCCTGTAAATTAATTTTATGATTTTGCCTTTCTTCTGAATAAATAATATCCATCAAATTTAACTTTGATAAATCGGCATTGCTATATCCCAAAATATTCCTAAATGCTTGGTTAACTCGGAATATTTTTCCTGATAAAGTAGCAAAAAATATTCCCATTACAGTCTGTTCAAAGGTCGCACGAAATTTTTCTTCATTTTCTCTTAATACCGCTTCAGCTAAAACATAGCAAGTGATATCTTGAAAAATTACTTGATAGAATTTTTCATTATTCTCTAATTGAATAATTTTATAAATAATATTTACCCAAAGCCAATTTCCATCTTTCCTCAAAGCTAGAATATTTGGTATAACATTTTTATCTTTTTTTGCTGTTTCTAGTATTGTTGCTATTACTTTTTGCTGTATTTCTGGTGGATGGATTTGTTTGGCGTGCATTTGCACAAGTTCTTCTCTTTGATAACCCAATATTTCTGTAGCTTTATAGTTAGCTTCTATAATCTTTCCCTGTAAATCAGCAATTAAAATTGCTTCACCTGCATCT
>NZ_CEZPJD010000567.1:0-2997 GCF_983059655.1 Okeania sp. | reverse complement strand
AGCTTCTATAATCTTTCCCTGTAAATCAGCAATTAAAATTGCTTCACCTGCATCTCGCATAAATGCATGGTACTTCAGCTCTGATTTTTTTAATTTTTCTTCAGCTTTTTTGCATTTTGTTATATCAACATAAGTTGTAATAATTATGTTATTTAAACTTGAGATCAAAGTAGATGTCACACTAAGCCAAATCACTTCTTTACTTTCTTGAACTACCCCCATTCGTAAATTTTCAACAGTGCTTTTTTCTCTACAAGCTACAATCCAAGCATATTCTTCTTTTGACATTTCTGTGCCATCATATCTGATTATTTTCAACTCTAACTGAGCAGCTTTGATTGATTTAATTCCCTGTCTTTGCCAACCAAACATCTGCTTTGCTTTGCTATTAATTTCAATAAAATTACCTATATTATCTGTAACAAAAAAACCTATTTTCAAAATATTTAGTACAGCTTTATATTCTTCCAAACTACGATATAAGTTTCGTTTAACTTGAGTAAAATCTTGATTCTTATATCGATCAACTGAGATTTTTTTAAAAGAAATTTTTGACATTTTATTGAAATAATTAGTTGGCAAAAACCATGATTTTTTTCTGCTTTTATCGACCTTATATAAATTATCTAATTCAATAAAAAGATGTTCAAATATTTGCTTTTCCCTGTTTATAGCAATATATGGTAGTTGAAAATTAGAGTTTTCTATCAGACTATTATTTAAAAGTGAAATAGGAGATTTTTTTGTATTATTATCTTCTACAACTTCTTGAAAAATTGATATTTTATTGTCAGTTATATCTGTTGAAATACCATCGATTCTCACAGGTTCTCCACAAGCATTACAAACAAGTTTAGCTCGAACATCTAACCATCTAATTTCTTGTTCAGAACTAGAAGAATAACGAATGATTCTATATTGTAGTGTTAAGAATTTATTTGAACTAATAATAGCTATAGAATCTTCTACTTTTTGCCGATCTTCAGGATAAATGACTTCTAGCCAAGAGAGAGGATTTCTTAATAAATCAGATACTGGTTTTCCGTAGATTATTTCAGCACTATCACTAAGGTAAAGAAGATTTTTTGTTAATGGTTCAATTGACCACAACACACTTTCCATAGATGTGATAATATTTTGGCATATTTCCTGACTACTTGCACTATATCGATGAGTATTATTCATAGCCTAACTACCAGATTTATATAGGAAGTTGAAAATTTAAATTTGACCTAAACAAAACTTAATAATAATCAAATTTTTTATCAGGTCCTTTATTAATATCAGTCACTTTTACCCATATCCATTGATAAAATTTCACATCTAAGGATAAGTTAATTATAAATTATAATTATTTCCCAGGAATTATAGAAATGGCTTAAGTAGTTACTCTTATCCTTTTCCGATAACTTTCAATCATAATAATTTGAGTGGCTATAATAAAGTTAAAAAAAATTAGAAGGAGCGATCGCAGAAATTATTAGTATATAAATGGAAGTTAAAAATTATAAATTCAGGAGAGATAAATATCTGAATTAAACCGCTTCCCTATTTTAGTTATGAGATTTTACTGACAGGATGTATAGAAAAATTATAGATTTTATATCATGTTTGGTTGAATACTTATAAATAACTGTTGTGAGGAGTCAGGAGGGAAGAAAGTAGGAATGCATAGGAAATATTGGAGAATAGAGAATTGATAATTTCAGTATTTCTTTGGTACGATTGGTAGTGTTAGTCCTTAAATTTTATTTATAACTGATTACCCACAATTTTGTAGCTCCCCTACAGGGGAAACATGATATTACCGAATAATTAATAATTACAGCAGTTTTGGAGTTGATGAGGTACAAAATTTTAGGACTTTAGGGAGTAGGGAGTAGGCAGTAGGGAAAAAAAGATTAATTTTTAAACTGTACCTCACTATCCGCGCAAAGTGCTGTAAATAATTCTGTTTTCAAGCCTCCCCTTTTAAGGGGAAAAAGCGGTCGAAGGATGGCGAAGTCTCCTCGCCATATCCAATCGACCAAGAGAAAAAATAATATTTCCTTATATTCAATTCCGTAGCAGTTTTAACCAGAGGTAATTATCCATTATCAATTAATTAAACATATCTTCGTATATATATGGCAATTCCTGGCGTTGGTGAATCAAACTATGAAAGCTAAATTTTGCCAAATATAAAACAATACGGTTCAGTTAATAGCTAGACCATCGCCATTAAAGCACAATCATAGCCGAAATCACCAACGCCGATAAATCAATTAATACTGTTCCGAAATTTTGGTACATCAAAAGATTATTTACAGGAATTATATAAAAGACAAAGTTCTACAAATCGTGTGGAATTATGTGTAATTCCTGATGTGTTTATGTGTATTTAGGGCTTGCTGAATAAAAATACATGATTTAGGAATATTGAGAATGTAAAATGTAAAATTCAGACTAGCTAATAATTTTATAGTTTAATATCATATCTCTTTAAATAAACACAATAAAAAATTGGTTGTCTTGCGTAGTAATGGTGAGGTCAAAAAGGTTCAAAAAGTTAGCATAAAAGGCTCACTAGGGCAGAAAAATTAATAGATCATTTTTCCGACTAATACCAACTTGATAAATGTTTGTTACAAATATTAGAAGTAAGAAAAAAGGAAGAGAGAAGAAGGAAGAAGGGGTAAATTTTGAAAAAGATGGGAAAACAATATAAATAACTATCTAAAATGAACTGAATCAGCTTTTTTTAAAGATACCCGTTCTAGAGCCACTTTTTATAGCATTCTTTTTTCAAATTGGTATAATACCAAATCTCAAAAGTCTTGCTACATCTCCTTGAAAGTAGGGAGTAGGGAGTAGGGAGTAGGGAGTAGGGAATAAGGTAAAAAGAGATAATATATCTTGGTTTAATGCCGAGAATCGTTACAAAAATGATTTAAGCATTATTATTACTTACAGCGCTTTTCATTTGAGTAGACCACAAAATTATTTTTGGCACTTAGA
>NZ_CEZPJD010000566.1:0-5265 GCF_983059655.1 Okeania sp. | reverse complement strand
ACTGATAACTGATAACTGATAACTGATAACTGATAACTGATAACTGAAATGACCAACGCCTGTTATACTAATTTGAAAAAAGAATGCTATGTTTAAGTGAAACTTCAATTATTAAGTAATTAACACAGACTGACTATTTTTTTTGATAATTATTAGCCATTTATTGTTAATTATTCTTATTTTTACCTCTACTTGTACGGACATTGCATGCAACGTCCCTACCCACTTCCCTACTCCTCCAGGGCTAATTCATTGTCGTAGCGAGAATATTTACTACCCTATATTTTTGGTTAACTAATTCTAGTTAAGATGTACGAAATTTCAAAATTTCAAAGGATACAATTTTTCGATTGCGTGACGATGAATTGACTTTACTCCCCACTCCCCTACTTCTTTTTTCTCTCGTAACAATGAATTAGCCCTGTCCTACTCCCTCGCTCAATAAAATGTAGCAAACATTTATCAAATTGGTATTATTTCTTTCTTCCAAACTGTTCTTGTTCGAGTTGACTAATCTCTTTCATTGAGTTGTGCAACCATTCTTGAATGGGCGGTTCCCATTCTGAGGTAAACTCAGTCTTCAACCAAATATTAATGATTTCCTGGGCCACTTGAGGAGTGGTAATCAAACCTCCTAGAGTTAAAACGTTGGAGTTATTAATAGAGCGGGATTTTTGGGCAGCATAAATACTTTCACACACAGCGGCGTAGACGTTCGGGTGTTTGTTGGCAATGATGGCCATTCCCATGCCTGTACCACAAACCAAAATACCTCGATATGCTCGATCGCTTCCTACTCGTTTGGCCACCTCTGAAGCGATTTGATAGTAAGGAGTTTCAGTCTCATGATTATTAATCCCTACATCTTCTATTTCTAACTCTTGATTAAGTAGATGTTGCTTTACTGCTTCCTTGAGGTGAAAACCGTAAGCATCTGCTCCCAGCAAAATTTTCATTTTTTTACTTTAATTCCTCAGAAATTTTCGACAAAAAAATTGACTTCCAGACAGTATAAATTATTTTATTAAAGTTAATTATTTTCCAGTTGATTGCCTAGCCAGGCAAGATAATCTTGATTCCCAGATAGGATGGGTAAAACAATTACTTCAGGGGTTTCGTAAGGGTGAATTTCTTTAATAGCTTTTTCTAAGGATTCATAATTTTTCTGGCTTGTCTTAATCAAACAGAGCGATTCTTCATCTGTACATATTTCGTCATTCCACCAATAACTGCTAGTTATAGAACTGAAAATTTGAATACAAGCAGCTAGCCTTTTTTCAAGTAAGTATTTAGTTATGTTATCCGCATCTTGTCTACTGGGAGTTGACGTAATTACCATAAGATATTCTGGTGAGATTTTCTGTAGTTCCTTCACTAAAATTTTGTTTGAAACTTCAAGTTTCAGTCTCTGGCAGTAGGGGGAGTGGGGGAGTAGTAAAAATCAAAATAATTAGGGCTTGCTGATTAAATATCATACATATTGACTGATATTGGTTTTAGGCAATTTATGTCTTGAAAAAGTATTAGCTTTTCAGAAGTAATGGTTAAAAAAGTGAGTATTTTCGAGTAGTAAAAGCCGAAAAATTACTCTGACTATTCTTTGGGCTACTGACTCTTTCCTAAGAAAAGCATTCTTTATTTCACCCTTGGTATAATACCGATTTGATGAATTTCTTCTACAAATAGCTAGGCTATTTATTGGAAATCAAGTATCAGTTCTTCGGCTCTTCCTTCTTCCCTCTTCCTTCTTCCTTCTTCCTTCTTCAATTAACCAATATAGCTAGGCTATTTATTGGAAATCAAGTATCAGTTCTTCGGCTCCTCCTTCTTCTTTCTTCCTTCTTCCTTCTTCCCTCTTCCTTCTTCAATTAACCAATTCTGCCATGCAAATAATCCTCTGTTTTCTGATTTTTAGGGTCAGCAAATAAATCTTTAGTTTCACTAAATTCGATCAATTCTCCTAAATACATAAACGCCGTATAATCAGATAATCTTGCAGCTTGCTGCATACTATGAGTCACAACTAAAATAGTTATCTTTTCTTTTAATTGACTCATCAACCCTTCAATTTTAGCAGTAGCAATTGGGTCAAGAGCAGAAGTAGGTTCATCCAATAAAATTATCTCAGGTTCTCCTACTAAAGCACGAGCTATACATAAACGTTGTTGTTGACCTCCAGACAAATTAAAAGCCACCTCTTTTAATCTATCTTTCACCTCATTCCACAAAGCTGCACCTCTAAGAGCTTGTTCTACTTTTTCATCAATTAAACTCCTTTTTTTTTCACCACGCACCCGCAAACTATAAGCAACATTTTCATAAATTGACTTGGGAAATGGATTAGGTTTTTGAAATACCATGCTAATGCGCATTCGTACTTCTATTGGGTCAATATTTTTAGACAAAATATTCAGAGAATCTAGCCATATTTCCCCTTCATAGTAATTTCCTGGATACAAATCGTGCATCCGATTAAAGCAGCGTAATAAAGTAGTTTTTCCACATCCTGAAGGTCCAATTAATGCAGTAACTTGTTTTTCTGGAACAACCAAATTAATATTTTTTAAAATCTGAGATGAACCATAAAAAAAATTAAGTTTTTTGACTTCTGCTTTGGGCTTTATAGTAATTGATTCTTGTTTTTTTCTAGAAAAATTTACCATTTGATACCTTTACGAATTAGATAACGTAAATAAATAGCTAGAGTATTGATTGCCAAAGTCATAATAGTTAATATAGTACCTGCTGCTGCTGCATTTATTTCAAATGCTTTCTGTGGGCGAGAAACCCAGTTAAACATTTGAATTGGCATTAATGTAAATGGAGCTTTAAGCCAGGAAAAAGAAATAAATGGAAATTCACTTTTCACTGGAGAATCTGGTAAAAAAGCAATAAATGTCAATGCACCAATAGTAATAACTGGAGCTGTTTCTCCTATTGCCCGTGATAAACCAATAATTATACCAGTAAGAATAGTACCAAAGGAGTAAGGTAAAAGATGGTCCCAAATCATTTGCCATTTACTTGCTCCCAGAGCATAAGCAGCTTCTCGTAAATTAGTTGGAATTGAGCGGAGAGCTTCACGAGTAGTGACAATAACTATAGGTAAAATTAATAATGCTAAAGTTAAGCCTGCGGTGAGAATACTTTCCCCTAATTTTAACTGATAAACAAAAAATCCTAATGCTAACAAACCATAAATAATTGAAGGTACACCTGCAAGATTTGTCACATTAATTTCTATTAGATCGGCAATCCAATTTTTCCGAGCATATTCTTCTAGATAAATACCAGAAGCAACTCCTAAAGGAATTGCTACTAATGTAGTTACTAACATTACTAAACAAGTACCTACCCAGGCCGATAAAATTCCTGCTTCTTCGGGTTTTCTACTAGGAAAAGAAAATAAGAAGTTCCAATTGAGGCGTGGTAAGCCATCAATCATCATTTTAATTATTAAAGCAGCTAGGATTAATATTGAACCCGTAATTACTAATAAACCAATTATGGCAAAAATATTATTAACCAAATTTCGTTTATTCAGATTACCTTGAAGATGATTGAAAAGTAATTTTCTTTTGGTCAAATCTTGATTTGACATCTACATCAAGTTCCTCTAATTTATCTGGTTTAGGGAGTAGGGAGTAGGGAGCAGACAGTAGGAGAATGCTTTGGTAACTGTAGTCTATCTATTTGAAAACCGCTATAAAAGCATAACAGCTTCTTCCTTCTTCCCTCTTACCTAATTATTAATTATTCATCATTAATAATTAAATAATTCTGGTTTAAAGTCTCCTCTTTTAAGGGGAAAAAAGCGGTCTCCGGATGGCGATCTTCGGAGCGGCTCTGATAAGAGCGGTCCCCTCGCCATATCCAATCAACCAAGAGAAGAAATAATATCTCTTGATATTCAATCAAGAGCGGTTTTAACCAGAGGTAGTTATCCATTATCCATTATCCATTATCCATTATCCATTATCCATTATCCATTATCCATTAATGAATGCTTCCCTCTTTTAATATATTTCACGATAATATTTAGCTAGAAAATTACCGATGATATTTAATATTAAAGTGATCGATACTAAAGTTAGACCAGCAGCAAAAATTGTTTGATAAGCTAAAGTACCATGAGGTAAATCCCCAAGACTAACCTGTACAATATACGCTGTAATAGTAGCAGCTTGGTCTGTGGGATTAAAAGTAAAATTGGGCTGTAAGCCAGCCGCAATAGCAACAATCATTGTTTCTCCTACTGCACGGGAAGCTCCCAGAATATAAGCCGAACAAATACCAGAAATAGCAGCCGGAAATACAACGAATAATGATGTTTGAAACCTAGTTGCTCCCATAGAAAAAGATCCTTCTCGTAAACCTACTGGCACAGAACGCATAGCATCTTCGCTGATAGAACTAATAAATGGAATAATCATTACTCCCATTACTAATCCTGCACTCAACATATTAAAAGTTGGCAAATTTGGAAATATTTTTTGTAATAGTGGAGTGACGTACAAGAGTGCGAAATAACCATAAACTACTGTGGGAATAGCAGCCAATAATTCCAAGAAAGGTTTGAGAGTTTCTCTAAATTTTATGGGAGAAAATTCACTCAGATAAATTCCTGCTATAGTACCCAGTGGAATAGCTATCATTAAAGCAATAATTGAAGTTACTAAGGTTCCTGATACTAAAGGTAAAATTCCATATTGTGGATTTTGAAATAAGGGAGTCCATTGTGTATTAGTCAAGAATTCTAATATGGATATTTCTTGAAAAAATAAAACTGATTCTCTGACTAAGATAAACAGAATTGCTATGGTAGTTGCTACTGAAGAAAAAGCTGCTAAAAACAAAATATATTCAATTATTTTTTCTCGTATATCTTGAACTAATCTTGGCGAACATTTTGGTGATTTTTTTAATTTTAAATGTTTATCTCTCATTCAATATTCAGTGATTAAGTAAATAATAATGGTCAGTATTCAGTAGTTATACTATTTCTCAGAAACTTTTCAACTTGACTGTTGAGTAGGGGAGTGGGGGCGTAAGTACAAACTTTGTATGAACGTTATTATGGGGAAAAGTAAACATCAGAACCAGCTTTAAGGACGGGGTTTAAATTAACATAAAATATTTTTGCCATTTATAGCGCTTTTCACATGGATAGACTACAGTTAGTATGAGCAACCAAAAAGCATTTTTCTACCCCCTACTCCCTACTCCCTACTCCCTACTCTAAGTGCCAAAAATAATTTTGTGGTC
>NZ_CEZPJD010000565.1:0-5270 GCF_983059655.1 Okeania sp. | reverse complement strand
CTACTCCCCCGCTCCCCTACTCCTTAAAAAAGACTTTTTCAGCAAGCCCTATTTACAGGACTTACGCATGAACGCTATGGGTAGGGTGTCTTAGCGGTAGCATAACCGAGCGAAACCCTATATCTGTTGTCAGTGCGTAAGTCCTGATTTATTTGCTAGAGATTTAGTATCTTGTCTAAAGTTGAATATTTTCAGCCTACTTGCTCTAAATATTGATTAATATCCTCAATAACTCTTGTCAATTCTGCTTCAGTAGTAACCCGAATCCGCTCATCTCGTAAAGTAATCAAAACTTTAGCGGCAAAAGGGCTAGACCAAATATTAGGATTGCAAAATATTTCTAAAAAGACATCTCCTGTATACTGATATTCCATAGGTTTCTGTGGAGTTAGTTTTCCTGGACTACCAGCAGCAGTTTTTAATTGTTGCATTAATTGAGCGATCGCACCTTGTAAATTTTTAGCAGCTTCAGGACTAAAATCAAAAGATATAGACCCTTCCACCATATTTAAAGTTAGTTTAGGAGCAGGCATAAGGAGTTAAATAAATATATACCATTAGCAATAATAGACATTATCATAAAACCTCTGTCTGAAATCAGTCAATTAAAATTTTTCAATCATTTAGACATCTCCAATTAATCAAAATTCAAATCAATTATCATACTCTTATTTATTTAGGGCTTGCTGATTAATTCCCAAAGTGTTTACTGATATTGGCTTTAGCGTTTTTTTTTGAAAAAAGTACCAGCTTTTCAGTGAAAAAAGCCCAAAAAGCTAGTCCAAAAAGGCAGAAGGCAGGAGCGGTGCGACCCCGCGTCGCCACTAGGCGCAAGGAAATGCTGACCAAGAGAGGGAATACACACCAAGAGAGGTAGAAGGCAGAAGGGAAGAAAGGTTATTGTACAAGCTTTTGAACCTTTTTTACTGGTTAGTTATTTCCGCCACCCTGCACTAGTATTTTGGGATGATTATGGCAGAAAAATTGTCCATCAAATTTTCCGACTACCTCCTAATTAGGGCTTGCTGATTAAATCTCAAAGCATTGACTGATATTGGTTTCAGTCTTTTTTTGTCTAAAAAAGTGCCAGCTTTTCGGCCTAAAAAGCTCATGCATGCTAGTATTTCGGGACAATTATGGCAGAAAAATCAAGGTACTATTCTTCTAACTACTTCTTCTATAATTCCCATTCCTCCTGTTTGCGGAGCATGACAAACGGAAATTCTGGCTCCTACCCTTACCAAAAAACTTTATTCAGCAAACCCTAATTAATTCCCATTTCTCCTGACTCCTACCCTTAATAAAAGATTTTTTCAGCAAGCCCTAAATATACAAATAATTTTCTCTTCCTACCGATCTCTGTTCATCCTGGTCAAACTAAAAGCTAAATCAGCAGCATTTGTTTGTTCATAGACTTCAAAAGGTTGATGGACCCAAGGATTATCTGGTAAATAATCAACATAGTAGTCAGGTTTCAATATAGAGCAAGCCTTATACCACAAAACTGCTGTTTTGATCTCCTGAATTTCTTGACCATAATTATCTTGAAGCCAAGCGATAGATTTATCTAGACTTATCCCCGAATCTACTAGATCGTCAGCTAGCAACACATGACTACTTAAATTATTTGTAGTCATAGTTAAACTTTTTCCTATGACGAGCTTACCCTGTTCCTGGCCTTTAATACCACCATAAGAGGAAGTAGCTAGAATAGCTAAAGGTTTTTTGAAAATACGAGACAAAATATCTCCTACTCGTAACCCTCCTCTAGCCAAACAGACAATTTGATTGAGTTAAACTAAGCCAGTTTGTTACCAAACCGACTCGTCTTCAGAACCGGACGTGAGACTTTCACCTCATCACGGCTCCTCTCTTAAACGTCCCTTGTCATGGGTACATCCTGCATCAAAGTTAACATATCGTCAATCCATATATAATTTTCGGGTAAGTCCCGTGGCTTAAATTTTGGATATGTCTTTTTGTCTAAAGCAGTTTTACTGTCGTGGCAATGTCGGTGCAACAATTGTTTGTTTTTATATGTGTTGTCACCACCTTTAGACCTTGGTTTTATATGGTCAATTTCCATAAGGTCAGTCGATCTAAAGGTTAGTCCACAAGATGCGCATTTATTTTTTTGCCGTTTAAGTAGCGTCGTGACTTCTTTTCTTATTCCGGGATATTTGCCGATTCTACTGCTCCAATAAGTCCAGTCATTATCATAGGGTGATTTATTACCTTTAACTTTGATGTGCCTTGTGATGGGAACATCTGAGTGTTGGTTTAGTATATATTCGCCATCATTGAGTAACCAATTCCTGGTTTTACTAACTGTGGGGAAATACTTTTTCTTAACCCATTTGGCTGACTTATTTGGATGCCTTCTACTTGCCCATCGCCATATCCTTTTCCATAGGAGGCTATCAACTTTGTTGAATACCTCTTTACTGACTACGGTGGAGTAGTAGTTAGCCCATCCTCTTATTACCGGGTTTAGTTTAGCTATTAGAGCTTTAACAGGGGCAGTTTTGTGAGAATCACATATATCTGCCAGTTTCCGGTAGTGAGTTTTGATGCTCTTAGAGGATGGTTTAATCAGAGTCTTAAATCCTTGTTTGGTTGATTTGACCTTCCATTGCCTGATAGTAAAGCCTAAAAAGTCAAATCCTGGTTTGTTTCCTTTATATTCTTCCAGGGTGTGAGCAATTTTTGTCTTTTCTGGTTTTAGCTCTAATCCTACCTGGTTTAACCATTCCTGTATCACGACTTTTGCTTGCAGGACTACTTTGATGTCTTCATGTAGGATTACAAAGTCATCAGCATAGCGTATTAGATTGAGACTTTTTATTTTATTTTGCCAACTTTTTTGGTTGCCTTTTTTGTCCTTGAGGTCTATAGTTTTGGCAAACTCAATCAGTCTTTTTTCCATACCGTGTAAGGCGATGTTTGCTAGTAGAGGACTAATTACCCCTCCCTGTGGTGTACCTTCCACAGTGTTTGAGAGTTGTTTATTGTCAAATACCCCAGATTTTAACCATTGCTTGATCAATCGTCTGTATGGTGTTTGACCTACTTTTCTCAGCAGTGCATCATGGTTAATTCGGTCAAAACATTTTGATATATCGGCATCTAAGACAAATTTAGACTTTAATTTGATACTGTCAAAGATGGCTCCAATAGCATCATGTGTTGACCGTCCTGGTCTAAAACCATAGCTATTAGGTTCAAAACGTGCCTCCCACTCTGGTTCCATACCTAACTTAACCAGAGACTGTAGCGCCCTATCATACACAGTGGGTATGCCTAATGGACGTTTTTCATCCCTCCCTGGTTTTGGTATCCAGACTCTACGGGTGGGGCTTGCCTTGAGGTATCGCGTTTTTAGTAAATCAACCAAGTTAAACCTTTGCATAGGAGGTAGATTCTTAATACCATCTACACCAGCAGTTTTCTTGCCCTGGTTATCTTGAGTTACGCGCCTAACAGCTAACAACCTAGCGTAATAGCTTTTGTTCAGAAGTCTTTGGTATTTACGCATCTTGCGAATTTCACCACGGCCGGATGCTCTGTAAATTAACTTTTGCAACTTAAATACATATTTCTCTACCTTCTTCCAGTTAATATCTTTCCACTTTAGGTTTGGATTGACACTAGCCTGATTCGGCATATCGTCTGTACCCCATGCCACGCTTAAAAATGGTCTAGGATTTCCTAGTTTTCTTTTTAGTGTTTTAGCTTTATTCATAGCTAATTGTTACTTTACATTACGTCTAACAGTAGATACGTCTGCAAATTAATGCTTCTTATCTAATCCTACTCTCCTTAAGACCTGCAACCATAGTGCAGATTGGCCTTGAATGGCTTCCTAAGACTTCGACCTGTATTCTTAGGTGTCTTAAGGAGGTTTCCTCGTTCCCTTATTCCTTTTTTACGGCTGATTTAGTGGGGTAAATTCTCCCGGAGGGTTCAGTATGGTTGTTGATAGCCTTGAGAGTATAAGACTATCCAAAGACCCCCTGACTTTCGTCCTACATTCCATAGCTACCTTTGGAATGGCTTCACATAACGAGAGTTTGATTACCTTCCTGTTCGTCCACTTGTCGGCCTTTGCTCGCGGTATCGTTCCTTGGTAACTGGTATTTTCCCGCTTTTAAACCAGCTTCGGAGATTGATGTTCAGTCTCTACTCCGTGGTCTATGCTTTCTACCCAAACAACAGGGCGGAGGAATTTCACCTCGAAGGACTTAAGAGTTATTCACAAGTCGAGGTTGTCCTCATGTATTGACTTGGAACGGCCATTTATACCTAGTTTCCTAGTTTAGTGGCCAACGAGTCGCACACTCCCATTGAGATTGATAAATTTTTGCTGCCAGGCACTCAATTTTTTGATGATAGTCTAACCAAGAGATGTAAAGATGGCTCATGTGTGAACTTTAAAATAATAGCGATCGCCTAAAAATAGGATAGTTTTAATTTTACCGAAAAATTTGGGTATAAATCCTTGTCCTTACAACTCTGCAAAAGTGGGAGACTTTGCCATCCCATCCTACCATTCGCTCCGAAGATCGACTGCTGAAAAACTGTTAGTCAAAGCTGAAAAAAATTTTAGTAATGTTGGTACAATAACTTATTCTTATTTAGCTAAAGTGATTGAATTTACTTTTGCTCAAATCTTGCTCAATGATATTAGTAACTGGCTTATTGTTTTTTTGTTATTGTACCTCATGCTTACTAAGAAATTTTATAGCTTAAAATTTAACAAAAAGCCGGTCTCAAGTCTTCACTATATTTTAAGTATATCGAAAATAAAATTATGCCTTTTTATAAATGCGATAACAATTTATGACAAACTAAAATTTTAGTGTCATTTGAATATTTTTTTTTTAAAGATGTAGATTTTATCGTATTTATTGTTTAATTATTAGTCAAGCAGAATAGCAAAAATATCAATCTGCTATACTTAGCCATCCACGTCGAACAGCATGAAATAACCGATTAATTGCTGTTGTATCTTCTTCACTCAGATGATGATATAAAAATAAACTCTTAAGTTGTTTTCTGTGTTCTGTAGTCAAAATACCAGAGCGATAGACTTGGAATACTAACTCTGCAATTATTACCTCTGGCAAAAGGGTTTGATAGTTCATAGCAGTTCATAAAATATACTATAAATAGTATTCTCGATTTAATAATAAATCATTGTGATAGATTACTTTACTTTAAGTGATATTTATCTTAAAAATTAGTGATTTATATCACCATAGCAAAAACAT
>NZ_CEZPJD010000564.1:0-5270 GCF_983059655.1 Okeania sp. | reverse complement strand
CTAGTAAAACAGCAATATTTTTTTGTTTATTTAAAATAAATTGTCGTTTTAGAGAAACTTTTGGCAACGCTGACCAGATGCATTCTAACTGATTCAAAAATGCTAAAGGTGCATTTTCACCCATTGCTAGTAATATACTAAGAGATGTAATTTCTAGGTTGGAATTTAGCAAAAATTCTTTGTTGAAATTAATTGATGATTCTTTTGCTTGAGTATTTGCTGGATTTGCAGTAGATTGAGAATTTTCTATAGATTTTTCTTCGGGATTTACTTGTAGAGATTGCTCCAATTCTTTGATTTTTTGTTTGAACAATTCAATTTTAGCTTTCAAGCGTTTTTGTATCCACTTTAAGACTGAGCCAATAATTATCATACTAGCAAAAATTATAGAAACTTGAGCGATGATAATATATAGTTTTTTGTTGTAGTATTCTCTTTCTTTTAAAGCAATACTCAATTCTTCAAGAATGCGATTTTGCCAGATATTTGCTAGCTGCAATTCACTATTAGCAAAGTTGGCAACTACGTCATATTTTGTAACTGTGAGTATGGTTTGTGTTGTTAATCCTGGTTGTTCTGGTGCATAAATAACTGTTAAATTATTTAGAGTTCCTACTTCTATTTTGGGAGTTTGAGGATGAAGATTTAAATTTTGATTTGTACCTTGATTATTAATATTATCTTTGCGGATAATATCAATATTTGGGGTGATATTCTGGATTCTTGTCTGAAGTTCTTTTACCTTGGGAGATAATGTCGGTTTTGCAAGTAATGGTGGGTCAAAATCAGACGGTTTTTCTGGTAATTGATTATTAAATGTAGGGGTTAGGTTTGGAGGTGATGAGTTTGGTATTTTCTGCTCTTTCGACTGTAGTACTATTTTTAAAAGTTGTTGAAGATTAATTTCTACAGTTTTTGCTCTTTGCTTGGCAGTAGAGATAGCATTTTGATTATCTTCTGTATTAGCTGATGGTGCAGCGACAGTAATTAAAGGTCTGCCATTAAACCAGACTTTACTACACATTAAATTACCACATTGATATGGTCGATTAAACCAATCAAAAATTGGTCCTTGATTATCAATTTGCTGTATATTTGGCAGGAATGGTATTTGTGCCAAAGCTAGAGATGACCAAGTAATTGTGATGCTAAAAGTTAATAGAGCAACCAAAATAAATTTGACTACCGAATAATTTTTGCTATGGTTTTTACTTGCGATCGCTCTCATATTATTCTGAAAATTTTTGATTAATTGATACTTCATTATATTGTGTATAAATTAATTAAATTACAACAACCTTAAATGCCATAATATCTGACAATTTTAAGTTAAGTTAGTCACATAATATTCTGCATTTTTCAGAAAAATTTAAAAGAGATCAAATTATAGATAAAAAGGGTACATCTCATATTTACACAAATACTTTTTTCCTATTTCCTATTCCCTATTCCCTGTTTCCTAAAAGCGATAAATTTTTGGCTTTCTTCAAAACTGAGATACACCCCATAAAAATGCTTATAGTCCAGTAGAATTAATAGCTTTTTTATCAATTTATATATACACCATCAGCCATTAGGATTACAATTATATTGATTTATTTTTGCAGAGTACAGGAGTATTTCTATGCCAGAAGCGGTAGGTCTCATAGAAACTATTGGTTTTCCGAGTATATTAGCTGCTGCAGATGCTATGGTCAAAGCTGCGCGAGTTACCTTAGTTTACTATGGTATAGCCGAAAGAGGCCACTTTGTCGTGGTAGTTCGGGGACCAACTTCTGAAGTTTATCCTTCAGTCCAAGCTGGCATTGAAGCAGCAGAAAAAGTCTATGGTGGTATAGTGGATGGTCACTATATTGTTCCTAATCCCCCGGAGAATGTAGAATCTGTATTACCACTAAGTTATACAGAAATTAGTGAACAATTTAGATGAATATTGTCCTAAACTGATTGATAGCTCAAATTAATATTATTGATAATTTGGCTGAATATATAGTTTAGTTATGACAGACATCTAAAATTTTTACAATTAATTGCAGAGATTAATTCTTAACTTAAATTTAGGAGAAATGTAATGGCACAACAAGCTGTTGGGGCACTGGAAACTAAGGGTTTTCCTGGTATTTTGGCTGCTTCAGATGCAATGGTAAAAGCAGGTCGAGTCACTTTAGTGGGTTATATTAGGGTTGGTAGCGCTCGGTTTACTGTTCAAATTCGAGGTGATGTTTCGGAAGTAAAAACTGCTATGGATGCAGGAATTGCTGCTGTTGAAAAAGCTTATGGTGCTACTTTGGAATCTTGGGTAATTATTCCTCGCCCTCACGATAATATTGTGGCTGTTTTACCAATAGATTTTAATCCAGGTGTTGAGGAATTCCGCCAACGAGTAGAAGGAATAACTGTACCAAGATTGCCTAATAGGTAGATGAATTTTTAATTAAATATCTACATAATTCTATTTGAAGCCGTCCATTAAGACTATAGCATAACCAAAAATTACAATTTTGGTTAGTATTAAAAAGCGTTTCCTAACGGAATGCTACGCAAATAGCAGTTCAGCAATCAGCGGTCAGCTTTTTAGAAGGGGATTTAGACCCCTCCTAAAATTAAGCGACTAGCTAGAAGTCGGAGATGTTTTACCTAAGCTTTTCCATTCCGGAATGGTCCGAAACAGGTGTCTAATTATATGCACAAATTTTTCGGCTGATAGCTGATAGCTGATAGCTGATAGCTAGTTAAAAAATATAGACAGTGGACGGTACTATGGAAGTATGATTTGAGTGGCTAGTTGGGATTAAATATTAGGCTTTAGGTATTCAATAATTAGTAATTAATAATTGTATGCATAGAGATAAAGATTGTTAAACAAAACTTTTTTTGATTGATTTATTAAAATTAATTATAAAAAATTAATAACCAGAACACGCAAAACTATTGCAATTAATTAGGAAGCTATATATTCTGTCAGCAAAAATCCCAAAATTAGTAAAATTTTAATAGTAAAAATTCAAAAAGTAATAAGTGAACATTTTCATTTAATATGCTATTGTTAAAATAAGCAGAATAGAACCTCTGTAAAAGATATTGAAATTATCTATTATTGACAATAAAACGTAACATCGAATGAAATGTTGATTGAAAATAGCCACAACGAGCAAAGACTATGACAGCAGGATAGTCTTTATTTGTTGTAGCTAATTTTCTGATTGAATTTGGTGTAGGTAGGGCGAGCATATAGCAAAAAACTAAAATACAGATAATAAAGTCTGAAACTCTTAACACTGTTATATACTCCCTCATGCCAAAATATTTTCTACACAACCGTGTCGAGGACTGCTATATATTGAATCTTATCTGAACCTATGGATACTTGGATTATACAATTACACCGCTCTACTAATGAAATTACTTTTTTGGCAATTAGTGCCTTGGCAGCAATAATTTTTTGCTTTTGGTTTATCCCTATTGCTACAGATACTATGGTAAATTCTGCAGCAGGTTTAGCTGAAAAATATTTAGGTAAAAATCAACGCACAATAGTAATTAATTCTAGTACAAATAATCCTGAATTATTTTTGATGTTGCTATCATTGAGTCTCGGTAGGTTAGGAGGTATAGCAACTCCTCTAGGTTCAAATTTTGCCAATATTTATCTGATGTTTATTGTCGCACCAATAATTGTTATAGGTAAATGGGTATTTGTCGGAAAAATATCTAATATCAAAAATTTTATTGAAATTCTTAATAAAGAAAAAATGCTATTTTTATGGCATTTGTCCATGTCATTATTAATGTTTACCTTTGCGACTACAGCTTATTGGTTTATTACTGGTGAATCAGAATTTTCACCTTTACCGGAAGTCATAGATCCTCGAACTTTGCCTTGGATAATTGTTGGTGGTATAGTTTGTTTAGCAGGTATACTTGTCTTTTTTCTTTATGAAAAACAGTTTAAGCAAAAAAGACCTGAATTATTTGAAGATATTAATGCAGATGATTATGAAGCAAGTTGGTGGAAGTTTATTGTAGGCACAGTTTTATTGATATTATTATGTTATGTTTTAAATACATTATTTATAGCTTGGACTGAAATTTATGATGATTTACTGACTAAATTATTTGGTGATTCAGTTTTTGCAGGATTACATTATTTTTTGGGAAGTTTAATATCATCTTTACCAGAAACAATTGTGGCTGTGAAAAATTATGAGCGTTTAACTTCACCAGATTTAAATACAGCAATGGCATCAGCTAGTCAGTCAAATATGACTAATTTAGGAATAGGTTGTTTAGGTAGTGTTTTAGCAAGTTTACTATTGGCTATAGGTCTTAATTATCAGTTGTAAAATAAAGCGATCGAAGGCAGAAGGCAGAAGGGAAGAAAAGGTTAAAAGGGATAAAGTTTTTTGGTCGCGCTATTATCCGAAAAAGCTTAAAATCTAGACAATACAAAATTTTTCCTTCTTCCTTATTCCTTCTTCTATAACAGATTTATGAACTACAAAAATAAATTATTTTGGGTTTTGTGGTTAATAGGTATGGTCGGAGTCTTATCTTTATTATTACTCGATATACCCTTGCCAGAAGATCAAAAATTACCTCCTTTATGGATAATTAAATTGTTGAGTTTATTTCAGCAAACTGTGTTGTTATCCATTGCAGTAATTATTGGCGTTACTTTAAGTGAAAAAGTTAATTTATCAGCACCTTTAGCAGAAGCGATCGCTAAGAAAAATCCAATTATGCCAGTAATTAAACCGCAGATATTACCAGGTATGATTGGAGGTTTCATGGGAGGTTTAGCTTTATCATTCATTGCTTTATTATGGCAACCTTTTTTACCTTCAGACTTTGTAACTAAAAGTTCAGAAATATCCAACAATTTACCATTTATAACTCGCATTTTATTTGGAGGTATTACCGAAGAATTATTAATGAGATGGGGGTTAATGACATTTTTAGTTTGGATAGGATGGAAAATTTTTCAAAGAGGAAAAGGTAAACCCCAAGCACGATACTTTATTATGGCAATTTTGTTGTCATCTTTATTATTTGGAGTCGGACATTTACCAATCGCTTTTTCATTTCAAACTCAGGTAAATGCAATATTTATTTCCTATATTATTACGATTAATTCATTATTTGGTTTAATTCTCGGATATCTGTATTGGCAAAAAGGCTTAGAGTCCGCAATACTAGCTCATGGAATAGCTCATGTAGTTTTAGTAATAGTTAATCAATAGACCTCTCCGGAAAAGAGGGAGTAGGGAGTA
>NZ_CEZPJD010000563.1:1904-5271 GCF_983059655.1 Okeania sp. | reverse complement strand
TGCTTTTACTAACTGTTTTTGCTCAGAAGATACTATAGGCGCACTTAAAGCTTCTTCCAGTTCAGCACGACCTAATTTTTCTTCTAAAATATTCATTACTTCACGACCAAAATCATTAGAATTTCTTTGCCAAGCTTCTAAACAAACTTCTCCAAAAAAAGCACCTAAAGGTTCTGGGTTCCATAATAACTTTCTCGCAGTCCAAGGCATTAAACTCATGGGGTCATATCCTGGTTTCAGAACGTCATTTTTCAGGGCATAATCTTCTAAATGAGTATGAGGTTGTAACCCAATAAAAAAGATAGCAGGTTCTACTTTATCCGCTCCAAAAATTTTCTCTAATTCTCGGTGATAAGCAATAGTTTGTCGAATTGTTTCATAAGTTTCATCTATGACATTAAATGAATAATTAACCGAAACTAAATCATTAAAACCAGCAGCTTTTAAATCTCGACAATTTTCCAGTACTACCCGCAAGTTATAACCCATTCGCATTTTACGGACAAGTTCCTGGGAACCACTGGTAATACCAATTTCAAAATAATTCATCCCAGTTTTTGCCATGAGATCGCACAATTCGGGAGTTAGGTTATCAGCACGAATATATGCTGCCCAGTGAATATCATTCATACCCGCATCAAGGATTTTTTGCAATAATTCAATTGCATCATCCATAAACTTACGAGCAGGAATAAACTGAGCATCAGTAAACCAGAAATTACGAATACCGAGGTCGTATAGTTGCTTCATTTCTGCAACGACTTCATCCGCTGGGTTAATGCGGACTTGTTTACCTTCAATAACTGTATAAACGCAGTAACAGCAGTTATGAGGACAACCACGTTTGGTCTGTACCCCTATATAAAAATCTTGGTCTTGTAAGTAATAGACAAATTCTGGCCAGATACTATTAATATAGTCATAGTTGCAGGCAGTTTTTTCAACAGGAGCAGGTTTTTCGTGAATTAAGCGATCGCGTGGTGATGTTTCTCCGACTACATAACATCTTTGATCGTTAAAATCTTCTCCTCGAAGTAGTCTTTCTAACAGTACTTCTCCTTCTCCTACAGATACAATAGTACCATTAGGTAGACTACGACCTAATTGTTCATAAAATACACTTACTGCTCCACCACCAACTACCACACGAGTTTCAGGTCGATAATTTCTCGCCCTTTTGAGGCCCTGTTTAATTAGTCCTGTATTACGCCAGAGTTCTGTATAGTAGGAAACAGCTAATCGTAAACCTCCTATTGCACCTCTAAATTTGATCAGAGGGTTTTTTGCATAGTAAAACTCGAAGGCATTTTGCAGAGGATTACCTCCACGACCTCCTACAGGTGCATATATCTGAATATCTCGCCAGGAAAATACTAATAGATTTGGCTTGAACTCATCAATGCAATTATTTAGAGCTGTTTTATAGTCCAGAGGTGGTACTGCCCCAAGATCGAATATTCGTTGTTCTACTTCTGGTAAGTACTTGTGGATATGATCTGCCAGATAAACAACTCCAATGGGAAAAATGGGATTACAAGGAAGACGAACATAAAGAACTTTATTTTCCATAATCAATTTCTTTTATCAAATATATAAATTTTTGCTTTTTGTAAGTATTTTTTTGGAGAAAGATAACAAACATGGTGGACTTATTTAATTTTAGTATTTATTTTCTTAAAATTTTGATACACAATCTTAATAATCGTAAAATATTTTAGGTGTTGCTGATTTTAAGCATGAAATTTCTAATAATGTAAGTTTTGATACTAAAATTCAAGAGTGCAGATCATCACCTAAATTTTTCTAAATACCTATACCCGACTATACAGAGCTAGGCGTTGCTGAATTGAAGTATGAATGCGCGATTTCTGGTTCTGGTCAAGCCCCCGCGCATCCCTCAAAATTGGGGGACTTTTAGAGTTTTATTCCCCCCAAAATTGGCTTGCTCGGGGGGCAAAATAATACCCAGAATCAGCAACGCCCAGAGCTAAATTCATTGCCAAGTATAAGAAGCTTCAATCAAACAAAAAGCTGAAAATTTGAAATAATCTTAAGATTTTATTCAGATTTGTATGGGCCATGTGATGCTAATATTGTTAGTCAGTATTCAAGATTACAACTGATTGGGATCGGTTAATGTTAACTTGTTAATATAACTAAAACTTGTTTAAAGTAAAAACTTTTCAATAGACTATGGCACAAATTCTTGATCCCTTACCATCTAACAGTTCAAATCAAATTCTCTGCTGCTACGTTAATGCAACAAGTCAAATCCAAATTGCGAGAATTAGTAATATACCAAATTGGTATTTTGAGAGAGTTGTATTTCCAGGCCAGCGTTTAGTTTTTGAATCTGTGGCAGGGGCTTCTATGGAAATTCACACAGGTATGATGGCAAGTTCTATACTATCTGATACGATACCCTGCGATCGCCTCCAAATAAATGAAGGTCCTTATTCTTCTATACCTCAAACTGAAAATACTACAGTAAAGTTATTTACTTTACCTCAAAGACGGAAAAACCCTTCAAAAAAAGCAGCAGTTTTGAGTGCAGTAGATTAATTTAATTTAGTCTAGGATATACCAACTGAATCATAATTATTCCACTTGAAAAAAGTTGATATCCTTGATAATTAATACTCCCAAATAATGCAGTAATTTTATGTTTCTGTATTCAAAGGGATGTGAGAGAGGAAATGGGTTTATACCTGTTTCCTCTAAAGTTTTTAATGCACAAATAATCAACCTATTAAATTTAATATATTTAGTAATATTTAGTAATATTTAGTAAGAAAAAATGTCTCAAAATCAAGACTCAGAAACTTTTATCTTTAGAATTTCTCCTTTAATTAAATTAACCCTTTTAAGTTTGTATATTGCATTGACTATACCTCTGCCTTTTCTATCTCAAGCCACAAATGCACCGCTACCTCCTATGATTTTAGGAGTTGGACTAGCCCTAGGAGCAGTAGCATTATACGCAGCTTTAACAGAACGAGTAATTATTGATGATGGGGGAATTCAGGTATCTTACCCAGTCTGGGTGCCAGACCTATTTCGTAAAGGTTGGTATTTGCCTTGGGCAGAAATCAAAGCTCTCAAACCTCGGACTACAGGTCAGGGGGGTTTAGTATATTATTTTGTAAGTAATTCTGAAAAAGGTTATTTGCTACCCATGCGAATAGTGGGTTTTGCTAAGTTGGTGAGAATAGTTGAGGCTAAGACGGGTATAGATACAACTGATGTACGTCCTTTATCACAGCCTTGGATGTATTTAATTTTATTTGGTTGTACGATATTGTTACTATTAGTAGATGTTTGGACTATTTCCAACGCGATCGCTATTTCTTCTTGAAGAAGGAAGAGG
>NZ_CEZPJD010000563.1:0-1804 GCF_983059655.1 Okeania sp. | reverse complement strand
CTTCCTTCTTTCTGCTATAAACTCATCAAGAATCAAGATAAAATATGGAACAGCAGGGTCAACTATATTTAGACCAAGTAAGTTTGACTGCTCCAGTTAGCTCTCACTATTTACTGAAAAATATTTCTTTTGCTGTAGAAAAAGGCGCTAGAGTTGCTATTGTAGGTACTTCTGGAGCAGGTAAAACATCTCTGTTACGATTATTAAATCGACTAAATTCCCCCACTTCTGGTTCTATATATTTAGATAACCAGGACTATAACAAGATTCCTGTTATTCAACTACGACAACAAGTGACAATGGTTTTGCAGGAGTCAAAACTTTTGGGAATGTCTGTAGCACAAGCGATCGCTTATCCTTTAAAACTCAGAGGAATAAGGCCACCTGAAATTCAGCAAAGATGCGAATATTGGATACAGCAGTTGCGTATTCCTGAAAATTGGTTATCTAGGTCAGAATTACAACTTTCAGTGGGGCAAAAACAGTTAGTAGCGATCGCTCGTGGTGCTGTAATTCAACCTAAAATTCTATTATTGGACGAACCTACCTCAGCTCTAGATGTTGGTACAGCAGATCGAGTTATAGAAGTGTTGAAAACATTAACAGATAGTGGGGTAACAGTTATTATGGTTAACCATCAAATAGATTTAGCTCAACAGTTTTGTACACAATTGTTACATTTAGAGCAAGGAGAATTAATTGAAGACTCTCCTAGTTATATAGTTGATTGGGTTAAGTTACGCCATAGCATTATTCAGGCACAAAGACAAGAAGCTGAAGATTGGAGCTAGTGCCGCTACACGGGAGTCAGAAGTATTGATTGGTAAAGCTTTTAGGATTTTATAACTGGTCAGTTATTTCCGCCATTCTGCACTAGCTTAATATGAGGCGGGTGCAACTTTTTGAGGTTGTCTGTAGCTCTGATAATTATTTTCCCATCTATTCATAGTTAAGATTTCTCGATTAAATCTATAACCTACATTCCTTACTGTTTGAATTAGACTAGGTTGGCGAGGGTCAATCTCTATTTTTTTTCGCAGAGATAGTACATGAGTGTCTATAGTACGAGGATTATCTATAGAGTCTGGCCATGCTCTGTGTAGTAAATCTGAGCGAGTTAGGGGTACTCCCCCTGATTGAGCTAAGACATAAAGGAGACTAAATTCTTGTGGAGTTAAGTCAATTAAACTGCCTTTCAAGCTAACTCTTCGATGTACTAAATCAATAATCAAGTCACCATAATCTAGACTTATAGGTGGACTACAACTAATACTCCTCTGGCGACGTAGTAACGCCTCTACTCTGGCCATAAATTCTTGCATACCAAAAGGTTTGGTGAGATAGTCATCTGCCCCAGATTTTAATCCTGCGACAATATCTGCTTCAGTTTTTTGCGAGGATATCATAAAGATTAATGACTGTTGCTGTTGCTGAACCCACTGGCAAAATTCGAGACTATTTCCATCAGGTAGGTCAGCTTCCATGATTACTAGATTTGGGCAGTGACTATGTATTAATTTTTTGGCATGATGAATGTTCGCCGACTGATAAACTGAGTGGTTTGTTTGCTGCAAATGCCAACCAAGCAGCGATCGTAAACGCGGATTTCCTTCTACAATTAGAATACAAGCAGCTCCCACTTAATTCCTACTCTGGATATTTCCCTATAATTAGCTACTCCAAGGTTAGCATAAAGTCTAGTAACAGTTTTGTAACATAGGTAACTACTTAGATCTTTACCTCTACAAAATTGACCAAAAAATAAGGTCTCAAGCCTCCCCTTTTAAGGGGATGAAAAAGCGGT
>NZ_CEZPJD010000562.1:0-5292 GCF_983059655.1 Okeania sp. | reverse complement strand
AAAAGAAGTAGGAAAATTTCAGTAAACTCCCTCAGAATTATTTTGTTAGAGAGGATAAGGAAAAATTGATTTATATTTAAACTCGCCTCTACCTAAAAGATGAAGTATTTGCCCAAACCTCATATTTTAATTTACCTAGCTATCTAGAGGAATCAAATTAAATGAAATACAAATTCGTTCGCTACCTCCAGTAAATGGAATAGTAGAGTGCCAAAAATAAGAAGGAAAAATTACTAATAATCCTGCTTCTGGTCTCAGCAGATATTTTTCTTGATTTTCCATGTTTTGCTTTGAGGGAAAAGAAGTACCAAAATTTAAGTAACCAGACCCATCATGATTTTCTTTTACACTATTAGGTACTTGAATATAATAAACGCCACTGCAATAACTTTCAGGATGAATATGAGAATTTTGAAATCCTTCTGATTCTAAAACAACTGCCCAACCACTGAGCTTCCAGTCTGAGGGGAAATTATGGAAAAATTGGTAATTACAGTTACCAGTAAAACGACCAAAATAATCATGGAGAGAACTATTAATTTTTTTGCTTAGTGCTGCCATTACAGGAGTATTATCTGTAAAAATTTCGTAGGTTTGACTACCTCTATTTATTGGTTTACCTGGTCGATATTTTAAAAGAGTGGGATGTCGAACAATGTAATTTTTCAAGTCATTGTTATAAGTTGTTAAACTCTCCCATCCTTCTACATCTGCAAACTGGTATTTAGCTACTAATTCTGAACAGTCAAAAATTGATTCAGCTTCAGATTTTTTACCCACATCTTGCAAAGCTAAACCTAGATGAGCATAAGCTTTAATATGTCTATGATTAATATTTATAGCTTTTTCAAATTGAGCGATCGCTTCTTGAGATTTACCTATTTCTCGCAAAGCTATTCCTAATTGTGCATAAGCATCAGCAGAATTAGAATTATGTTTAAGAATTTTCTGATATAGCTTTATTGCTGCTTCCCAGTCAGACTTTTTTCCTAGAATTTCTGCTAAACCTGCCATGGCATGAATAGAATTTTTATCCTGCTTCAATGCTGAATTATAACTTTTAATAGCTTCCTCATATTTTTCTTGTTGACTTAACAGAAAGCCTAGATTGATATGAGCATCAGCAGAAGTAGGAATTAGATCGATAACTGCTTGATAACAAGCTTCGGAAACATCAACTCTTCCCTGCTCATAAAAAGTAGCAGCAATATTAGTCAAACATTCTGTGGAATGGGGATTAATTTCTAGTGCTTGTTGATAAGCTTTTTGTGATTCTTTGAGGTTACCACGACGGTAAAATGCCATACCTAAAGATGATAAAGCATCAAAATTATTTGGAACTATAGAAATAGCTTTTATATAAGAAGATATTGCCTCATCTAACTTCCCTTGAGCTTGAAATATATCTCCCAAAGTAATGTTAACTCGCGGATGACTTGGATTAATAGTTAAAGCTTTTTCCAGGGAAGCGATCGCCTCTTCTATAATTCCTTTTTCTGTCAAAGCAATTCCCAAGTTTAGGTGAGAGTCAGCAGATTTTTGATTTAGTTGAATCGCACGTTTATAACAGTCAATAGCATTATCTAATTGTTGAGAGGCGCGATAAGTATTGCCGAGATTATTAAGGTAGCCAAAATTATTCGGTTCTAGATTAACAGCTTGATTTATTAAATTTATTGCGCTTTTATTATTTCCCATTTGTGCTTTAAGTACGCCCAGATAATTTAAAGCTTGAGAATTATTTGGTTCCGACTGAATAATTTTTTCATAGATAACTTTTGCCTCTTGTAGTTTCCCACTTTTGTGAAAAGACAAAGCGTGGGATAAGGCATTTTCTGGAAGATTATTATTTAGTGGTTTTTGACTTTTATTTTTGGCTGCTTTTCTTCTTTGTTCTCGGTTCATCTTTTTATCCTTGTACTAATATTAGGCTAGTAATTTTCAAACAGCAAATAGGATTTGATTTCGGAAAACTACTATAATAAATTTTACAATATTCATCGTATTGGTAATAGATATATAAATAAAAATTACAAAGACATTTTAGTAAAGTTTTTTCCTATAAATAACCTGATAATCTAAAATGAAGAGAACGAAATAAAAATCTCACAATATGGCTCAAACAAAAATAGGCACACTACGAATAGCAGCTCAAAAAATAGGTGTTACTTTAGAAGAATATATAGCAAATAAAGAAGCAGGTTTGAAATGGTGTACTAAGTGTAAACAATGGAAACATATAGAAAATTTTGGGAAGGACAGATCGCGTTATGATGGACTAACTTCTATTTGCAAAAGTTGTAAAAATCAACGAAAAACATCTGGACCTGGACGTAAAGAGCGTGAAGCTAAAAAGCTTGAAGGTTTGAAATGGTGTAGAGGATGTCAAAAATATTTACCCTCTCAAGAAGTAAAATCAGGTGCTTGCAAGCTTCATGTTGCGGCAGAAGCTAGACAAAGATATGCAAACAATGAAAAACATAGATTGGAAAGACGACAACATTCTCATAGTAGAAAGCGAAATGTCGATCCGATCCCTTATGAAGGACAAAAGTTTTTGATGGAAATATTTGAGGGAAAATGCGCCTATTGTCTCAAACCAGCTAATACTTGGGACCATATTATTCCTATATCTAAAGGGGGGCAAACTACACCTGGTAATGTAGTTCCTGCTTGTATTAAGTGTAATAGCTCTAAAAATAATCAAGATGTTTTTGAATGGATGAACAAAAAATCCATTACTCCTCATCCTGAGTTTATTGACAGAATTATTATTTCTGAATGTGGACTTTATGGTTAGATAATTTCTACCTGTCATTCAATATTTATTAGATATCTCCAAGAATAAAAAATCAAATCAATTATTGCACTTTTATTCATCAATTCTTGCTCTTACTTCCTACTCCATCTCTTAATGGATATATCTATTTTATTGCTAGCCATAATTCAATCTAGAAAATGCAAAATTATTGGAATAAATATTGCTAGCTAATGCTTTCAGGAATTTCAAAGTTAGAAACTATTCATTAATAAATGTCGGCGTTTTCAACAATTAATTATTAATTATTAATAATTACCTCTCCTTGAACACGGATGGGATTGACGAACAAGACAAATTATTATTTATTATCCCATTAAAATGGGAGGCTTTAAGCCACAAATTTTCGGTAACATTACGACTGAAAATTATCTTAAAAAAAATGTAATAGTTACTGAATATCAATAATAAAATAGTTAAGTACATAAGCAAAATTAATTACATATTTTGATATTTTAAATAGTATTAACAATGAGAGTAAAGCAAAATAACCCAATCTGTTGAATCTTAAAAAAATACAAAGATATAGGCAAGGCTTTCCCAAAAAACTTATTTTTAAACAAAACTAATTAAAAACTGTCTCAATCATGGCAAAACTCACTCACAAAGAAGTATTCGACCTCCTAATCAAAGAAGTTCTTGAAGCTTACCCGCACATAGAAAATAAGTTGGATTTTGTATCTAAAGATATTTTAGAACATCTTCTCTCCAATAGCGATGGAGTGAGAGAAAGATTGCGTAAGGGTTCTTTTACAAAAGATGATGGTAAAGTTAATCAAACCGAAGCTTTTTTACTCACCTGGGTGGATGAAGTATGGGATGTAGAAAATGGTAATCAAGATTTATATAAAAAATTCATCTCTGAATTAAATGGAACACCACAAGAGTTTGATTTATATGACAAAGAAGTACCTCAATAAGGTAATTTAAATCGTGACTAAATAAACAAATCTTAGTAGTCATACATAGTAATTGTAGATAGAAACTAAGTAATACCTAGCTAGAATGGGAGTAAGATGCTCCCACGGCCATAATACTTTTTCTCATGCCTGCTTTGAATGACCTATTTGTCACCTTGATCCTTCTGTGAAAATTATTGTAATAAAAAAAATATAATAGTTGCTTAATATCAATCATCAAATAGCTAGTATTAACAAGAATGTTAACTAAGTCATAAGTAATTTTTGTAACGGGGATTTAAGCCTCGCTCCAAAAATATTTCGCCTTAAAAAGTGGGGCTTTAAGCCCAATTATTTTGATCAAAGCCCAGTAGTATAATTATCTACTATAAAAACTTCAATAAAAATGCGCTTAAAATCTCTAGATGTATTTCGTGGCATTACTATTGCTAGTATGATTCTTGTTAATAACCCAGGCAGTTGGAATCATGTTTATCCACCCTTACTTCACGCAAAATGGCATGGCTGTACGCCCACCGATTTAGTATTTCCCTTCTTCTTATTTATAGCAGGCGTAGCAATGACTTTTTCTTTGTCAAAATACACCGATAAAAACCAAGCAACTCCAAAACTTTATCGGCGAATTTTACAGCGATGCCTCATACTTTTTCTTCTAGGTTTACTACTAAATGGCTTTCCTAATTACAACTTAGGTACTATTCGTATCATGGGAGTATTGCAACGTATTAGCGTAGCCTACCTCCTCGCAGCGATCGCCATCCTTAACCTTTCAAGAAAACAACTTTATGGACTTGCCACTGTATTATTAATTGGATACTGGATAGCCATGCAATTAATACCCATCCCTGGCTATGGCCCTGGCGACCTTTCCCCAGAAGGAAATCTTGCTGCTTATATCGATCGCCTCATTCTTACTCAACAACATTTGTGGGCAGGGAAACCATACGATCCAGAAGGACTATTTAGCACCTTACCCGCTATTGTCACAATTCTCATTGGTTACTTTGTTGGAGAATGGCTCAAACATCAACCAACCAAAAGTCGCACCAGCCTAAATCTAGTAATTTCCGGTCTAAGTTGTTTAGTAGTCGGGTATCTGTGGGGACTATTTTTTCCGATCAATAAAGCTTTATGGACAAGTTCCTATGTAATATTTACCTGTGGATGGGCCTTGATTTTACTAGCCACTTGTTATGAAGCGATCGAAGTTCGAGGTTGGCAAAAATGGGGACATCCATTTGAAGTGATGGGATTAAATGCCATTTTTATTTTTGTTGCTTCTGGATTTTTAGCTAGACTTATGATTTATAACAAAATTAGTATGGTTAAAAGTTCTCCTACTATTAAGACATGGATATATGAACAATTTTTCCAATCTTGGGCTGGTTTATTTAATGGTTCTTTGATTTTTGCTATTGTTAACATGTTGTTATGGTGGGGAATTTCTGATTTAATGTATCGTCGCAGTTTGTTTCTTAAAGTTTAATCAATATTGATATTCAGACAATAGTAATTTAGGGTGAAAAATCATCATTTTCACTAAAAAAAAACTGT
>NZ_CEZPJD010000561.1:0-5296 GCF_983059655.1 Okeania sp. | reverse complement strand
TTTCCGTGTAGTTTATTTGCCTGGTTTATAGAAGTATTAAAGAATTCAGGAGTCATTTCAGTTATCAGTTATCAGTTATCAGTTATCAGTTATCAGTACCTCTGCCTGAGGTATTGGGATTGAAATATTGAATTTTATTTTTTTTATCCCCTTTCAAGGGGAGGCTTGAGACCTGATTTTTTGGTCAGGAGTCAGGAGTCAGGAGTCAGGAGGAAATAAAGAAGGAATAGAATAAGAAAGTTTTTTATCGCTAAACATCTCCGATAATAAAAAATATAGCGCTCCGCGCAAGGCAAAAGTCAAAAGTCAAAAGTTAAAAGTAATCCCTCACTGAGTTTAAGCCTTTGTAAATGTCCTAACCTTTGTTTCGACTGCTATAAAATCAATTATCGCAATTGATAAGGTCAATTCTTTCCCCCCTACTGCCTACTCCCTACTCCCCATTCCCTCTTTTAAAGAAGAATTTGATTTTTCAACTCAGTAAATAAAGGAGTCCCGCACTATAATTTTTAATTTAGTGCCGGGAGGAATTTATAAATAATCAGGACTTACGCAAAGGCACTATTTATAGATCAAAGAACTGTTGGACAATAGTATTGAGCGCTATATATAGCGTATCTGCGTAAGTCCTAAATAATATTAATATCTGTTTTATTGTTATTATTTCACCTAATTGAACTATAATAGAGTTATGAAACAGATAACGACTATATCCTGCAAATTGAAGATTACTCCAGAGTTGGCAAAAAAGATAGAAGCAACACTGGTAGAATATGCAAATGCTTGTCAGTTTATTCACGAAAATAGTGATAAAAAATTGACAAATAATGTAGCTATGCAATCTTTGATGTATGATACAGTTCGAGAAAACTTTCAGTTATCAGCACAAACAACAATTCATGCAATAAGACGAGTATGTGCTAATAGAAAAACTTCTATTACTAATCATATTAAAAAGGAATTAAGTTTTAGCCCAACATCAGTAGATTATGATAGTAGAACATTTAGTCTAGATACAAAAACATGGATTGTTAGTGTAAAGCTGCTAACTAAAAGAACTAAAATTGAATTACTAATAGGGAACTATCAACGTGGAATATTAAAGGGTAGTAAGTCTAAATCTGCTGTATTAACTAAAAGGAAAGATGGTAGCTATTACATAAATATTAATATTAATAATATAGCACCTGACCCAATAGATACAGACAAAGTAATTGGTATTGACTTGGGTAGAACAGATATTGCAACAACTTCCGAAGGTGATTCATGGTCGGGTAAAAAAATCACCAATAAAAGAAATCATTATTCTCAAATGAGAGCAGTCCTACAACAAAAAGCATCGAAAGGCACTCGTAGTAGTCGGCGTAGATGTCGGCAACTACAGCAACGGTTATCAGGCAAAGAACGACGCTTTCAGAAACATATTAACCATGAAATTACAACTTATTTAGTCAAGAAAGCAGCGATTAATAAGACATCAATCGCTATTGAAGATTTAACTAATATTAGAACTAGAACTAATCAACAACGTAGAACTAAGAAAGAAAGAAGATTGTCTAATAATTGGGCATTTTATCAGTTTCGGATGTTTCTAACTTATAAATGCGTGTTGAATGGAGTAAGACTAATATTAGTTAACCCGGCTTATACTTCCCAAACTTGCCACAAATGTTTGCATATTCATCCGACAAAAGGTAAATCATATAGGAATGGTAAGAATTATCATTGCAATGATTGTGGATGGGAAGGTGATGCTGACTATAATGGTGCTAAAAATATAGCTGCTTTGGGGCTGTCTGTAAACCAGCCTGGAGGCTCCTGGTTATTTTGTCAAGTTAGTAATCTTGATTTTAGACCAAGACAACTAACTATATGGGATATACTGGAGGGCTACAAAAAGCCAGCATCATAATCTTTGATTTGATGCCTGGTAGTTTACCCACCCATACCAATCATTTAAACCTTCCCCACTTGTGGCAGAAACCTGGAAAATCTTAATATTAGGATTTACCTGTTTTGCATATTCAATACAACGATTAACATCAAATTGTACATAAGGTAATAAATCAATTTTCGTCAGAATCATTACCTGACTTTCCCGAAACATATAGGGATATTTTATTGGTTTATCTTCTCCTTCAGTTACTGATAAAATCGCAACTTTAGAATTTTCACCCAAATCAAATAAAGCTGGGCAAACTAAATTACCCACATTTTCAATCATTAAAACTGAATTTAAAGGAGGGTTTAATTCTGTATAACCTTTCTCTACCATTCCAGCTTCCAGGTGACAGCCTTTACCAGTATTAATTTGTACAACTTTACAACCAGTTTGGCGAATTTTTTCTGCATCATTAATAGTTTCTTGGTCACCTTCTATGACACTAAATGTTAACTCAGATTTTAAATCGTTAATCGTCCGAGCTAATAAAGTAGTTTTGCCAGATCCAGGAGAACTAACTAAGTTTAATGCCAGAATATTTCGACCTTTAAACCAACCTCGGTTTTGGGCAGCTATTAGGTCATTTTTCTGTAAAATTTTCTGTTCTAAAGTAATAGTTGTTTCGTGCATTTTGGCATGAACTGCTGCCATTTCCTGATGATTATGTTCAGGAATATGATCATCAGAATGAGTATGAGTAACAATAGTTCCATCTGGGAGAGTATGAGTATGGGAATGATGCTTATCTACTGTCATTTTTTTTCCTGTTTGAGAATTAGTAATAGTAATT
The DNA here is from genome assembly GCF_983059655.1 of Okeania sp. Taxonomy (NCBI): domain Bacteria; kingdom Bacillati; phylum Cyanobacteriota; class Cyanophyceae; order Oscillatoriales; family Microcoleaceae; genus Okeania; species Okeania sp. Next base: position 2,564 of record NZ_CEZPJD010000561.1, on the reverse strand, counting down.
TCATTATTACCGGAACAACCGCAAGTTACACACATGATTTTTGTACCTTTATTTTATTTCTTGAATTTTTAGTTTTTGACCTTTGATTATAAGGTAATCATTCAGCCATCAGCGGGCTGATAGTAATGAATGAATTTACCTGGCAAGGGTCGCTCTTCTGAGGAAAGTTGAGAAATATTTGATAGAAAATACTGTCTTTTTTCAAATTATTTATAGTTTAGTGGCAGTAGAAATACTTTACTATATAGTTAATGTTTATTTTGTTATTTGTAAGTCATTTGAGCAAAGTTTTCCATTAACATTCGGTGGATTAAGATGTAGCCACCACCTACTTTTTAGATAAACTATGAAGTTTCTGCCTCAATCCAACCTTTGACCATTTCAATAGGAATCCCAATAGGACCAAATAATACTTTCAATGCTTCGATTCCTCCTTCCCTTAAAGCGTTAATTAGTCTGGCTTTTAATGTGGGATTTTGCTTGATTTCTTGTTGTAAAGTTACAGCTAAAAAACTCTGTTTTTCAATTTCTGTTGCATTGGGATAATTTTGTTCGAGTTGTTGTAAAAGTTGTTGAATTTCTACTGCTGCATCTGCTAAGTTTTGCTTTTGTTCGGCAGGATAATTATTAATTATTCCGCCTACATGGTTGGCATAAATTGGTCCGTCTACTCGGTTACCTTGAGATTTGTCAATGCTGATAAATCCTCCAGTAAAACTCCCACTAAATTCATTTTTAGTATATTTATTGGGGGCATCTTTCATAAAAGTGTCTCCTTTATTTTGATAATTTTCTATATAATAACTAGGACGCCGTAGCAATGTCTGTACGGTATTTTCTACAAATGTTTGTATTGTATTCTCTAAAGTAGAAATTCTATTATCTTGTTCCGCTAAAAGTTTCTTTTGTATCTCAGCTAAAGCTTTTATTTCGTTATACATCTGGAAATATTCACCATTTAACTGAGAAAGGTCAGCCCCAAGAGCAGTTGCCAGACGAAGTAGAAGATTCTCTCGTCCCCTTTTCTCCATCGCTACTATTTCTAGCTCTTCATCTGGATGATTTTCAGCCAACCGCTTCAGTGCAATAGCAATAGCGCGGGGGTCAACCCCCTGGTTGTGGTAAAGGTCGAGGGTATCAACGATGGGTTTAATAAAGTCGGCAAAGTCTCCATCCTTAAATTCTTCTTGCCAGTTATCTGGTTTACGGCGACGGTCGGGGTCGGGGTCGTCTTCTTTGGTTAAGCGCATGAAAACGTAACGACATCTCACAGCATCTAATTTTGTATGGCTGGTGATACCCCAATCTTCTATAGTCGCTCCGGTGAGTATTGCTCCTGTTAGGTTTGCTTCATCTAATTGGGTTTGTACTAATTTGGCTCTTGATAAGTCAGCATCCTGGAGGTTTGCTTCGTTCAGATCGGCACCGATCAAGCTAGCATCAGCTAAGTCTGCACCTTGTAAATTAACACCGCGTAAGTTTTGGTAGTCAAAGTTTTGGTTTTCCCCGTCTCCTTTAATTAGTAATTGCCGTACTCGCAGATTTTTAAGATAAGAGCCTTCAATACGGGATAACTCAATTTTTTTAACACCATGCAGGTAAACTCTTATAAGTTTAGCTTCATTAAAATTTGTATTTTTAAGTATTGCTTCCTCGAAATTTGTATCTTCTAGGTTAGCCTTCTCAAATTTAGTACCAAATAAACAAGCTATAAAAATGATTACAGACCGAGTTGCTGACCAGGTTTCATCTTCCTTTAAAGCCTTCCAGCCGGCATTTCCTCCCATTACAGACGCTATAATATTAACTGTTATACCTATAGTTCCAAAACCTACCCTGTCTATAAATTCAGATTTTGCTGCGACGACTCCTCCCAAAATAGCAAATGCTACAGCTATTACGCCTGATAAATCACAAGAGATAGAGATTACTCCAGCCACTGCCAAAGTTAGCCCCACAGCATAAGCAGAAATAAAAGCAGCTGTCAGAGTAGTTGCAACAGACACACCTATAAGTTGATTGCTGTTAACAAAAATGAAGTTGAGTAGTGTTGCAATTACAATCGTAGCTAAAGATGTAGCTGCAGCAACAGCTCCGTAGGTGGATAAAGTTACGGAAATAGCTCCATACAAAGACTGGAATACGTTGCGAGAATCAAACCTTAGACTTTTACGAATAGTAGCAACAAAGAAAATTGATAAAACAACCAGGATAACTAATCCAGGAACTAAAATTAAAATTTGAGTATTTTTAGGGATTAAAATACTTGTTGTGTAGAGGCAAGTTATAGTTGTAATAAATCCTAGTAGTGCGGAGAGAAACCATGTCACAACAAGCAATAAAGTTATCCAATAATTTTGCAATCCAGTTTTAACCCTACAAAACTTTGCACCTTTAAGAGTAGCTTTAGTAAAATCTGCTCCTCTAATATCCGCACGACTAAAATCTGCCCCCGAAAGGTTTTGTTCTCTCAGAGATTCACCTTTGAGCTTTACCCCTTGGAAATTTCTTTCACCTTCTCTATATCGCCTCAGTAATTCACTAGCTTTCATTGCATAATATTT
>NZ_CEZPJD010000560.1:0-5300 GCF_983059655.1 Okeania sp. | reverse complement strand
TTCCTTTTCCGCAAATACTTCTGCCAACAATGGCGATACATTACTATTCAACTTACCTGCCCGAATAAACTCAGCGTAAGTTTCTGCCTCAATATCCACTAACTCTTTCCGTAATAACTCCATATCCAGCGCCACTAACTGAGAATGTTCCGCCTGCATTTTATCAATTTTCTCCTGCAACTGTTTCAATTCGTTTTGCAAAAATTCTGCCTGATAGCGATAATATTCTGGGTCAATTTCTTGCAACCTGACCAACTCAGACACATAATTAAGCACCCGCTTTAAAGCTACACGACGAGCGATAGTCTCCATATATTCCTGACGCAACGGTTGGTCGCCTATTAAACCCAAGACTTGCAACATTGACTGAGTTGTTAAACCTTGCACCAACAATGTAAACAATACTACTCCAAATACAACTGCGGTTATTTCATCTCGCCCAGGCAAAATAACAGGTACACTCAACACTAGAGCAATAGAAACAGAACCCCGTAAACCTCCCCACCAAAGTAATGTTTGTTCTTTTAAACCAATATTTGACTTTGCCACCAAATTACTCAAAGCACTCAAACTATAAACGGAAATTGCTCGCGTGACAATAACTGCTCCAATAGCTACTCCTATCAATACTATATTATCTGCCAGAGTCGAATATCGAATTTGATCGCCTATTAACAGAAACACTATAGAATTGACAAAAAATGCCACAAACTCCCAAAACTCACTTACTATTAACCGAGTCCGGGGGTTCATCCCAATGCGGGAACCGAAGTTACCTAAAATTAAACCAACGGTGACAACCCCAATAACTCCCGAACCTCCTAATTTTTCTACTACTATATAAGTGCCATAAGCAGAAACTAAAGTTAGTGACTGTTCCACCAAAGGTAAATCAAAACGTTGAGTGAGGTAAGAAATGCCGAAACCAATTAAGCAACCGATACCGACACCGATGCTAACAAAACTGAGAAAAGTGAATAGAGACTCTGAAATAGAAAATTTATCGACTTTTCCTAATGGAATTCCTACTAGCAAAGTAAAGGCAACAACTGCCACTCCATCATTAAATAAACTTTCTCCTTCCATTAAGGTACGTAGGCGTTTACTTGCTCCTAATTCTTTTAATAAAGCTACTACAGAAATAGGGTCTGTTGCTGATAAACTAGCTCCGACGAGAAAGGCGATCGCTAAGGGAATTCCAGTGAAAAAATTTAAACCATAAGCAATACCAACTACCGAAATAATTACACCAATAATGGCAAATAATCCCACTGGAACTAAATCTCGTTTTAAGTCTCGCCAATTCAAATTCCAAGCAGCCTCAAATAATAAAGGAGGCAAGAAAATCTCGAGGATTAATTCAGGAGATAAATCAACTAATCTCACATCAATGAATGCCAGAATTAATCCGACTATTACTAATAATAATGTAAAGGGAATTCGACGGAACCAACTAAAAAATCGTGAGAGAGTTGCTACACTCAGGGAAACAGAAAGAACTAAAAGAAATTGTTCTATATTTTGCTCAATAACTGTTTCAGTTACGGCAGTTTCTAAAGCCATATATTACCTCTAAATTTTGTATAAAATTACAACTTTTTTTATTTAAGTAAACTACAGAATTCTTTTTGCTTAGGGAGTCATTTCAGTTATCAGTTATCAGTTATCAGTTATCAGTACCTCCGGCTTTAGTCGGAGGCTTGAAATACTGAACTGAATCTTTAAAAGGGGAGGCTTTGGACCTCATTTTTTGGTGAAAAAATACTTGAGTCGCTGTAATCTATCTATGTAAAAACTGCCATAATAAATATCTCCAGGAAATAAACATGCCCTTTATTTGCTATAAACTAGAGTTTAATAACTCAAAAAATAATTTTCCCTGTTTTTTTCCTAAAAAAATCTTCCCTGTTCTCTGTTCCCTACTTTTATAAAAAGTCTATATCTTTTTCACCAGATGTCTAGTAGACATATCCAACAATAAAAAATAAAATCAACTATCGTACAGAAATTATCAATTCTTTCCCCCTACTGCCTACTGCCTACTCCCTCTTTTCTGGAGATGTCTAATCAATAAAATACCGACTGTTGTCTGAGTGTAAGAAACAGTCGGCTTTTTAATAAAGAATTGAGGTTGAATCTAAGTTTCTTTGTTTAAGAACTTTTGCACTTGTTGAATGGCTACAGCACCAATATTGTAAACTGCCCAACCACCAGCAGCAATTATAGGTAATAGAACGATTAACAAACGAAAGTCAAATTCCATTTACTCCCCTCCTAAAGATTTTTAAAGATTTATCATTGTCTTATAATCTTAATCTAAAATTAAGTTTTTTGAGGAAAATTTTTAATGCTTTGCGCAGCATTTACCAAGAAAGTAAGAATCAACAAGGAAATAGGAAAAAAGCTGATTATCTTTCTTCAATAATGTTATCTTCAATACACTTTTGACTTTTGACTTTTGACTTTTGACTTCATTCAGTAAATCCAACATCAGTTCCCTTATCAGCGTGGACTAACGCTAACTTTTCATAACGTTGGGCGTGTTCAATCAAATCAGCAACCTCTGACTCTGAAATATCCCTAACTTTTTTCGCAGGTACTCCCACAACTAGAGATAAAGGCGGTATATCCTTAGTGACAATAGATCCAGCTCCCACAATACTACCTGCCCCTACCCGCACACCATCCAGAATTACAGCTCCAATACCAATCAAACAACCTTTTTCTATATGAGCCGAGTGAATCACAGCTCGATGTCCAATTGTCACATGATCTTCCAAAACAGTTACTAAACCAGGGTCTCCATGAAGTACTGCCCCATCCTGGACATTACTATGGTCTCCAATCATAATCCTTTCTACATCCCCCCGAACAACAGCCCCATACCAAATACTAGCTCCCACTCCTACTTCAACCATACCTATAACTACAGCATTATCAGCCACAAAAGCAGCTTGGGACAAATCTGGAGGAGACCAAAAAGAGGGCTGATTTGACATGATCTTCGTTAATGTTAGTGATGTTTTCGATTGGAATTTTATCAAAAAAGAATTCAGCCAGGAAACTTTAGGCAACCTAGAAAATTCAATCTAGAAATTATTGAAGTTACTCATAAATTACAGCTACATAATAAACTGCATAGAAAATCATAATTGTCAATAGTGGTATAGCATTACGCAAATAGGTTAGGGCAATTATAGACACTCAAACGAGCGTCAGGGATTACTTCTAACTTCTGACTTCTGACTTCTGACTTGCACGTAGCGCTATACGACCCAGCCAAGTTTTTACCCCATAATATAAGTTAAGAGTTTGATGTAGTACTTTAGTAACAACCCTATAGCTATTAGGTTCAGATTCTTTGATCAAGCTAACTATAATTAAGTCACCACAGCTCTCTAGAAACTATGACCCAATTCTCTATCAATCCTGCCCTCCAATACCCAATGTTTGGCCCTGAAATTCAGTGTCCTCACTGTAGCCAGACCATACCAGCTCTTACCTTGACAGATACTTATTTGTGTCCTCGTCATGGAGCTTTTGAAGTCGATCCAAATACTGCGGAGTTGTATCATCTTCAGTCTGGCCGTCACTGGCGTTTATGGGATGATGAGTGGTATAGGCAACATACTCATCCCGACGGTATTAGGTTTGAAATCCATGAAGCTCTAGATCGACTTTATACTAAAGGATATAGAGCTACTCGTGTAATTATTGCTCAAAGATATCAGGATTTGGTTAGTACTTATTTGGAACGTAATACCCCTTGGCGTTCTAATTCTGACTCTTCCTGTAAGCCCAAACTTTATGGTTTACCTGTAGAATTTAGTCCTGATCCCAAGGATGAGCCTTGCTGGGAAGTAATTAATTTTCAATTGGACAAAGAAGCAGGAGTACCCGTTCGATATCCCTATTTTCGATTGTTTGAATAAGCTATTCGGCATTTAAGAAGGCAGAAGGGAAAATTTTTATTTTTCGACATGCTACTCCGTATCTATAAACCCCAAACAATTTTCAGCACTCTCGTTGATAGTGAGGTATTAAACCCGTAAAAGAAAAGATAAATATTGATTTATTGAATATGGTTAATAGCTTAATTTTTTTCCGTTTTCTGTTTAAAATTTATCTTGATTTATTGCCCAAATAAATGGGCTTTACTCTAGTTATATTTGGTGTAAAATTAATGCTGAAAATAAAGTTAAAAATATTAAACTAGAATGCACCATGCCTCGATTCGGACAGCCAATATTCATCGAGCGATCGCTTTCTATGAAAAACTAGGTTTTACAGTCTGCGAACGCTTTACTACGGGCTATACTTTAGCCTGTTGGATGGAGGGATTAAATGGCAGAATTGAATTGATTGAAATTCCCCAACCAAAGCCTGCTCCTGATGCTTTTGGGGATGAGCATTATGTTGGATATTATCATTTATCGTTTGATTTGACTCAAAGTACTACAGATTTACCTAGTTGGCTAAATGATTTAAAACAGCAATTTGCTACTACATCAGCAGCACAACCAGAAATGTTTCAACCATTAAAAATTCTTTTAGAGCCTACTCAACAAATGATTGGAAATAATGTTTATGAAGTTGCTTTTATTGCTGACTGTGATGGTTTACCTCTAGAATTTATTAGGAAATTAAATTCTTAGAGTAAATTGCATAATGCTCTGAAGGTTTAATATTATGTCTGATTGAACAGTTAAAACGATAAAGGAGTCAGTAGAATTTTTTGGCTTTGCTTCAAAGAGCTGGCTCCTGAAGCCGAAGCCTTCTCGGGTATAAATCCCCAAAAAGTGACGTGTCGAAGACTATACTCATACAATTATTCTGTCTCCTGTCTTCCCCTCCTGGGAGGGGTTAGGGGTGGGTTTTCTTCTGACTCCTTCTTTAAACTTTAAAGGAAATTATGAAACAAACATTCCGTAAATTACATAAAAATAGTTGCTCCAATAGTTTTTCTACCATTATTTGTCACTGTCATTACAGGAGTAGCTTACCGACTTGGTAGAAATTGGTTTGGTTTGTCCAGAGACCAGGCACACATATTAATCGTAATTCACGAAGCCGGATTTCTTGGAGAAGACATTAAACCTTTTTATGTACTCCTAAATGGTATCGGATTAATCTGGATGTTAGTAACAGGTATTGTTATGAGTGGCTTATTTAATAAAAATAAACCCAAGGAAAATACATAATCAAAAACAACTATAGTAGAATCATAGAATTATTAAAAATTCAGAATAGGTATAATCAAAAAAAAGCAAGTAAACCAATAATTTCTATAGTATTGTAGT
>NZ_CEZPJD010000559.1:0-5312 GCF_983059655.1 Okeania sp. | reverse complement strand
CCTGTTGCCTGTTGCCTGTTGCCTGTTGCCTGTTGCCTGCGCACAGCGCTATAAATACTCAAAACCTTATGTCTTCTGAGTCCCCAAAAAAATTAATTTTAATCACAGCACTTCTATCATTAATTCCATTAAGCGCTGCTCAATACTTACCTCAAGTTAGTAATAATTTTATCTCCACATTTTTGCAGAAATTAACAACAACAAATACCAGCAAAAATTTATTTACCATTGCAACTCCTGCACCCTCATCATCTAAACCGGCAAAACCTCCACTACCAACATATAAAAACTTCGACATCGTAATTTATGGAGATGAACTTCAAGGAATATGTGCTGCTATCTGGGCAAAAAAAACATTAGGAAATACAGGCAAAGTTGTACTAATACGTTCCAATTTTGACAATGCACCTCTAGGTGGTTTACTAACACGAAGTGGATTAGCTTATTTAGATTATGATAAAACACCAGGTTGGCAAAATCGACCATATTCTCAGTGCTTTCTTAACTTTTTAAAAAAAGCAAAAGTTGTCGAAGCTTGTGTTGCTCCAGACAAAGGTACAAAAGCAATGAAAGAAATGTTAGAGGAGGCGGGAATTGTAGTTATTTCTAATGCTTCGATTACACCTTATGTCGAAAATAGAAAAATTAAATTTGTGCAGATAAACGACACAAATATTAGAGTCAAAGCTGCTGCATTTATAGACACTACTCAAGATGCAAAATTAGCAAGAAAAGCTGGTGTATCTTACTCTGTAGGATTTGCATCACAAAATCCAAAACTACGAGATGAAACTATCGCAACTTCTATTGTTCCCACAGTGACTGGTTTAAGTATTTACGAATTCAAAAACATAGAAGCAAAAATACTGTATAACCGTCAAAAAATGGCAAAAATTAAGACAAAAATTCAAGCAGACCAAGCAGCAAAAAATGCTGAATTTACCCTGGCAAAATTTAGATTACCAATAATTAAAACATATAAAGATGGCTATATTAACAGAAGTATTGCTTTAGGAGGAGCTTATCATATTCATAGAAAACACTCATTTAATCTAGATTTATCATCAATATTCTTATTTGATAAACTGAATATTTGTCGTGTGGGTCAACGGGAATTATCTTTGAATGGATTTTTGTTTAAATATAAAAGTCAAAAAGTGAGAAAAATAGAACATAATAACTTTCAACCAACTCAAGAAATGATTACAGAAATGCAGGAACTTGAGGCTTGGTTGAGAAAAGTTTCAGGGAAGAATGTCAAAGTAATTTTGCCTTCAGAAGTTTATATTAGACATAGTTTAAATATTATGGATGTTGTCGATCCATTGACAGGAAAAGAAATTCTGCAAGGAGGCACTTCAGCAGAAAATTCTATTGGTACTTTTTCTTATGAATTTGATTTTCGGGGTGGTGTGAAAGGTTTAGGTATTAGTTATTTGCCTCTACCGATATATAACTTTGGAATTGAAAGTGCTTTAGCGAAAAATGTGAATAATTTAGCAGTTGTCGGACGCTCATCTGGATATGTAGGAATTGCTGTAGCAGTAGCAAGAATTCAAACTATGAGTATTTATCAAGGACAAGCAATAGGAGTAGCAGCAGCTATGGCAAATCAAAAAGATATACCTTTAAATCAAATTACCTCTGCTGAAGTTCGGGAAAAATTAGAACAATTAACTGGTAAAAAGACAAAGTTAAGGGGTGAAAGTCTAATAGGAGACAGAGATTATAGTCATGTAAATTAGGGGAGTAGGGGAGTAGGGGAGTAGGGGAGTGGGGGAGTAGGGAGTAATATATCTTATAGAGAATTTTATCTCAGTCAGGTAAAGTACTAGCGGGCAAGATGCCCGCACTACAGAGATTTCAAAATTAATACGACCGAATCTCCTTTCATTAATTGATATGTGGATAATTGATAATTACCTCTGGTTAAAACTGCTCTTGATTGAATATAAGGAAATATTATTTCTTTTTTTTTTCCCTTAAAAGGGGGGAGGCTTTAAACCAGAATTATTTAATTATTAATTATTAATTATTAATTATTCATTATTAACTAGACAGTGCAAATTTCTTGGAGTAACTATTGCTAGCTAAGGCTTTCAGCGATCTAAAGGTTAAAAAAATTTATTCATAGCTGTAAGTACTGTAAGCCTTTGCCAGTAATACTTTCAGTCTTCCAAACAAATCGTTTTTTGGGAGAACTTTGTACTCTCCAGGTAAGGATTCAGGTATCTCAAACCCAGTTATAGAGAGAACTCTGAAAATGACTAACTCAGCAATTTAATAGTCTCATTCTCAATAATGACGAAAATAAAGGTTTGTAGCCATTTCTAATTGAGAATATAATTTGGGAGATAATTGCCGGAAATGCTTATCCATCAAGAATTATAGGCTTTTCCATAGGACCTGAATCCTTACCTCTCCAGTTATTAATTATTAATTATTAATTATTAATTATTCATTATTAATAATTGCTTGCCCAAAAATATAAATTGATAGAATTGCTAATAATCCACGAAAAGCTAAACTAATAACTTTGTCTGGTAATTTAGGCAGAAATCTCGTACTAAATTGAACACCTAATAAGCCACCAAATCCTAATAATACTCCTGGTTCCCATAAAACATTACCTCTAATTGCATGACCTATACAAGCAGAAAAAGCTGTAATTACAATTACTCCTAAGCTAGTTTGAATAGCTACCTTAATACTTTCACCCAATAATAATATTTGCAAAGGTACCATAATTACACCACCTCCCACACCAAATACACCTGCTAATAATCCAGCCAAACTACCAGTAATAATCCTAGCAATAACCTTGATATATCTATCTGGAAGTTGATAATTTATTTCTTTGACTATTTTCTGAAACATTAATGGTAAAGGATGGGGAGTAAATGGCAAAATAAATTCCACTACAAAATCTTGATGATTAGTATTTTCTGCTTTGACTTGAAGATTTTCCTGCCGATGATTTTGTAATTCTTCATCTTGCTTTTTCTTCATCGTTATCTGTTTACGAAACTCCACTAAATAGATATTTAAAACTAGAAATAATCCAAAAGCAAATAACAACCAACGAGAAGGAAATAAATTAGCAAAATAGACTCCTAACTGAGCAGTAATCAAAGCCGGAAATCCTATTCCTAAAACTCTACTAATACTTAAATATCCCATTTTCCAGTTTTGAAAACTACCAGAAGTAGCCGTAATTATAATTGATAAACTGCTAGTAGCAACTGCTTGTATCGGTTCATATCCTAACGTTACTAATAAAGGTACGAGAACAGTACCACCACCAATACCTAAAAATCCAGCCAATACACCAGCAAATAATCCAGAAAAAGCCAGACTAAATAATTCTATAAAATTCATTTCAGTTATCAGTTATCAGTTATCAGGAGGCTTGAAATACAGAATATTCTTTTTTTATCTTATTGAAAGAGGAGACTTCAGACCAAAATTTTTCGCTCATTTAATTTAAAATTTTCAATTTTTTATAGTAGACAGCCTAAGTTATCTAAAAAGAACTTATTTGGAAAACTCCAGTTATTGTATCGTAATTCTTTCTTCCTGCCCAAAATTTATTTTCAAAATAGAGAGCTGATATCAAGTTACACTAATTAACCATAATATAAAAAGATGAAAAAGATGGCATACTCCTCAAGATTCATCTTAAGCGAGCCATGTCATCCGTCAAGAAATAAATTTCTTGGCTCAAAGTAGAAGTCATCTAAAGATGACTAAAGATAGCTAATTTATTATGGCTAATTAATCAGAGTTGGTATGAGAAAGTTCACAACTATAACAGATATTTAATTATGATGAATATTAACCCCAGAAAATTTTAGTTTTTCTCAAATGTTATACTTAGCAAAATACCCTCAAGTGCTAAGACGCTTTTCAATCTTGAGTAAAAAATAGACTTCTCCGGAAAAGTAGGAATGTTGCATACAACGTCCCTACAAAGTAGAGGAAAATAATTGATGATTTATCTACGATAATTGATTTTATTTTTTATGATTGGAGATGTCTAATATTAAATTTAAAGACTTCCGTTGAAAGCTGCCAATTATACTTTTGATAAATGTGATAAATTTAAACAGAGCAAACTTAATATTATTAAAGGAAAGTGATCTGAAAAAATGCCCAAACAATCTATTCCCAGAATTGAATATCTACGAGTACAAAATTATCGCGCTCTGCGTGACTTAGAACTCAAAAAAATTACCCCATTAACTGTATTTTTAGGCCCTAATGGTAGTGGTAAATCTACAATATTTGATGTCTTTGCTTTTTTATCCGAATGTTTCACAGATGGGCTGAGAAAAGCTTGGGAAAAAAGAGGTAGATTTCGAGAATTACGAACTAGAGATACTGAAGGAAATATAGTATTTGAACTTAAATATAGAGAAACAAAAGATTCTCCCTTAGTTACATATCATCTTGCCATTGCTGAAAGAACAAAAGGTCCTTATGTTGCTGAAGAATGGCTGCAATGGAGAAGAGTTGAAAGAGGAAAACCTCTTAAGTTTTTAGACTTTAAAGAAGGGGAAGGAAAAGTAACTACTGGAGAAATGCCTGATGCACAAGACGAAAGAATATCTGAAAAGCTAGAATCTGCTGAATTTTTAGCAGTAAGTACCCTCGGACAATTTGCTAAACATCCTCGCGTTAGTGCCTTAAGAAAATTTATTACAGGTTGGCATCTTTCCTATTTAACTGCAGATAATACTCGCAGCATTCCTGAAGCAGGTGCTCAAGAAAGATTATCTCCAACAGGAGATAATTTACCTAATGTTATTCAATATCTTAAAGAACAACATCCAGAACGACTTGAAAAAATTCTCGATATTCTTTCCTGTCGAGTTCCACGCTTAGAAAAAGTTGCTGCTTCAATTATGCAAGATGGGAGACTTTTACTACAAATAAAAGATGCTCCTTTTGCTACACCAATTTTAGCTAAATTTGCCTCCGATGGCACATTGAAAATGTTAGCTTATCTAACTGTATTGCATGACCCAGAACCAGCACAACTTATCGGTATTGAAGAACCAGAAAATTATCTACATCCTCGTTTATTACCAGAACTTGCTGAAGAATGTCGCGCTGCTTCAGCTAATACTCAACTGATGGTAACCACTCATTCTCCATTTTTTGTTGATGGGCTAAAACCACAGGAATTATGGGTACTTTATCGGGATAAAAATGGCTATACTCAAGCTAAACGTACTGACGAAATGCGAGGAATTAAAGAATTTGTAGAAGAAGGAGCATCTTTAGGTGATTTATGGATGGAAGACTTTTTT
>NZ_CEZPJD010000558.1:0-5330 GCF_983059655.1 Okeania sp. | reverse complement strand
GGCGTTGCTGAATTAGGGTATGATTTTGCCCCCGAGCAAGCCAATTTTGGGGGGATAAAACTCTAAAAGTCCCCCAGAATTGGGGGATGCGCGGGGGCATGGACTAGAACCAAACAATCGCGCATTCATACTTCAATTCAGCAACGCCCAATTTGTAGTACAAACCATATACTTTATTATAAGTAATTATCCGCAATTCGTAGCTCCCCCGGAGGGGGAACATGATATAAATTACCTCAAACCCAAGAAGCTAACTCATCTAACTGCGCTGTCAAATCTAAATCATAGCGCAAGCGACAAACGTGATAACCAGCAGTAAATTCTAAATTTTCATCATTGATGCGGTCTTTTTCCTGTTGTTCGGGAGTATCGTGAACCGAACCATCACAGAAAACAGCAATTTTTTCTTTTTGGTAAACAAAGTCTGGCTGACAATTAGCTTCAGGAATTAATACTTGAGCATCGTTAGGTAATTTTATCCCCCTCTGATAAATTTCTTTCAACACAATACGTTCAAACTCAGATGATGAGTCAGTTTTTTCTAATAGTTGTTGATAATGTTCGTCGCGAGATTTACCTTGACTATGACGCATAATATTACTATTAGTTAATTTTTCCAAAAAAGGTTTAATTAAATGACGGTTTAATAGATGATGATCAAATTGATTTCGGTAAGATAATAAGCATTCATAACAAGCAACACTACAACTTTCTTTAGGTTGTTTGAAGTGACAAATATCTAGTGCAGTCTTGGCTAAATGTTGAAAAGATTCGGGATTTTCTATTATCTGGGATAAAACACCAGCTCCACCTTCGGCAGCTTCCCAGAATAATAAATATTTTCCTTCACCTAACTTTTCTGATGCTAGTTCGTTTTCTTCTAATTTATAATCAGCTTGAATTGCTCGTTCTAAAGCATATTGCAAAGTGGTGAGAAAAGCTTCAGAATTTTCTTGGAGTAAAATATCTTTTTCCGGCTGTATAACCAAAATATTGCAAGTTTCTTGTACTAATAAATGTACTTCTGTATCTAACTTATCTAAATTTTCTGTTTCCGATTTACTATCACCCCAAAAACCAGTAGCAGTATCTAATTTAAAACCTCTTTCCTTGCCTCGTTTTAACCCTCGGTTAATTCTCCAAATATCTGCCGTTTCTCCTAATGTCAATTTGAGCAATTTTTGACCATCATTACTAACAACTTCTGCTGATTCTTGACGTTGTTCTGCATAACGGAAATGAGTAGTAATATTATAACCATATTTGAGGCGTTCTTCTTCATCACTGGTAATGCGTTCTCTCCTCCGTGTCAGAGCTGTTTCCATCTGTAAAACTTTGGTTAGTGTTGGTAAGTTGCCATAACTATCAGATTTAAATTTAGCTCCACAATTAGAACAAAGGTCTCGATTAAAATCTTCACCTTCGTGAAGATAACCACAGTTGAAACATAATTTTACCCTTTTATAGTCTATTCCACTGACAGGAATTTTCGTTTTGTTAATTTGAAATTTATTACCTTCATAATAAACAATATTAGTAGGTGCTAATTCTCGAATAGCAACCACACGGGGACGGGCAATAAATTCTCCGCCGTTACTATCAGGAATATAAGCTCGTACTGGTAAACGAGGAAAATTAAACCCTGGTAAAAACCCCTCAGCAGCAAAGTAGCGGTAGGGATAAAATTCAAACTCACTGCTACTGCGTTTATTTGACATTGACTGACCTATTAATAGATCGATTTGTCTTTTGGCCTCTTTTTCTGATGTTTCAGCGTTGATACGGTCTTCTGTACTTACATTACCTCTGTTAGAGCGGTCAATAATACGTCGTGCTTCATCCCTCTGTCTGACTGCATCTTTATATAATTTTCGCCAGCGATCGCCAGCTTTATTAAATTCAATAATGGCATGCTTTAATATTGAAGATAACCATTCATACGAATACCATTTTGTGTTCTTTAAGTCACGCTGACAAAACTCATCTTCTAAAATTGTTTGTACAGCTTTAAGACATTTCTTCAGACCATCGGAAGTAAGTTTAAGTTGCGCTTTCAAGTCTTCCTTGAGGGGGTATCCTTCTATATCTAAATCTAAAATTTGATTCATGGAGTCACCCAAGTCAATACCAGTGTGAGCTAACCAGATAGAATAAATATGAGACTTAATTAGGTCTGGGTTAGCTAACTCTAATTTTGGTGGTGTAACTTCCCCAGCGACCATCTGTTGTTGTCGTTGATAAAAGTATTGGTCATGTCCGCTACCTGCTGCAGCGTAAGTAATAACTAAAGCTTGCTGACCACTACGACCAGCGCGACCGCTACGTTGAGCATAGTTAGCGGGGGAAGGAGGAACATTTCTTAAGTGAACGACGCTTAAATCTGCAATATCTATTCCTAACTCCATTGTGGGGGAACAAAATAAAGCAGATAATGCTCCTTCCCTAAATTTTGCTTCTCTATCTTTACGGTTTTGATTATTTACTTGACCCGTATGTTCTCGCCCTTCCATTGTCTTAATATTTTGCACATCTCGTTGATAGAATTGTTGGAAAAATTCATTGACTGGTATATTTACTTCCTCACTTCCCTGTAACCTTTTTGTCTTTAAAATATCTGGAGGAATTGTCTCGAATTTATCGGCTTTCCAAATCATAGACTCTACTATTAATTGCACTTCATTATCATCTTTGTATAAATAACCAGAATTAGCTAAAATATTTATCAATGCCTTGATTAAACTATCATAATCAGGTTCCGATGAAATAGTCTCATTTAACCAAGGCCACGCTCTATGAGAACGTAAAAACTGACCAATTTTACTCCGATAAGTTAACTTAAATTTTGCTCGACCTTGCTTATCATTTTTAGCGATAGTTGCCCAATTCGCTTCATATAATACTTCATCACTATCTATCCCCCATTTTTCATTCAATTGTTGTTCAATTTCCCGTTGAAAATTCCGAAATTCTTCTGCTTGTAAAAACTGAGCATCTATTACTAAATCTTTCCGGAGTTGGTCTAATACAGTTTTGATAACATCATATCTTTGTTGAGGCGTTGCTTGTAATAAAATTGGATGGGGATACTTTTGCCAAAGTCTTTTTTCGTGACAAACTTCCTCTAGACCATCATACTCAATAGTCAATAAACCAGTCTGTTCTAAATTGGGTTGCACAATTCGCCAACCCCGACGCAAGTCTGCATAAAGACGATATTCTACTAACTTTTCAAAAGCTTTTTCATTTCTCTTTTTTCCCGAACCAAATTCAGCTACTTGTCGAGCATAATCTGTTTGAGATAAACCTAAACATTTTACTACTTCTGAGGCTAAAATATTATGATTTAATTTACCATTAGTTTGTAGCGCTCTATTTAATCCAGACCGGAAAAAACTGGTTTGAATAAAATCATTAAAATGTCCTGCTTGTAATGAAGCATCTTGACGGTTGTCGGTAAAACTGAGAATTTTTGCTGCTTTTTGATCGATAATCTGATTAGCTTTTAACTTACTAACTGTAGACAAACATAATAAAGTTGTAGCAGTGCTGCGACCTTCCGTACTGAGACGAGAAAGTTTAGAATATTCTGTTTTTCGGCGTTCATAAACTATGCCACAATTGAGACAAGTTAAGAAAGGTTTAGGAATAAACCAACAGGATATAGGAGTAGAATCTTTATCTTGAGAAACCTCAGATAAATTAACTTTTCCATTAGGCAAAACAAACAATTTTATCGGGATAAATTTATCAAACTCTTTCTTAGCAACTCGACCTTTACGTTTAGTTACTCGAAACCAGTTATCGGGTAAACGGTCTTGGTCTGCTGTTCCCCATAACCCCGCTTCATCCATGGTAAGATAACCTTCCTGGGTGTCTTCATCCAAGTCCGTATCTACAGCAGTTGGTAGGAGAGGGGTAACAGTTGCTCCATTACTGTCGTAACGCACTGCATAATAGTCTTGACCGCATTCCCGACAAAACACCAAGGGATAAAGTAACTTATTATCTTTCTGATACTGACCTTCTAATGTCAGAAAACGTTGATCGCGAGATTCAATAGTTGCATAAACGCTACCCCCTTGAGAGATAAACTGATGTAGACGAAATGCCAACCCCCTAGTTTTGCTTCCCCACAGGAACATTTGTTTGAGAATGTCAACACAAGCAGTTACCGGAAAAGCGGTTTCATCAGATAATAACTTTGCTCCTCTTTCTAAAGTAATAGGGGAGCGACGCACTAAATGACCTTCCTTTTCCTCAATGCCAAAATTCATTTCTATCCACGCGCTGAGGGGATGTTGTTTAAAAGTGCTTTCCGTCCGTTGCTCTACTGGAGGTAAACCTGATGTGAGACTATTTTTTAATTCTGTGGTGTCTGGATAGGGTCTAGTTATTGCTTTTTCCAGAGTTTCATCAATGACATTTTCTACCTTTACCTCCACTCCAAATAACTTACTCGCAACACCCGCAACAGTCAGACGGCGGTTTTCTCGACTACCTTCTGTTGACATAGTAGCGGAGGTGCCAATACAAAGTAACTTTTTCCCACAACGTTGTCTGAGTTTACGAATAACTACAGCGACATCCGCACCCTGACGACCCCGATAGGTATGGAGTTCATCTAATACTAAAAATTTCAGGTTGGGTGATGTGACAAGTTTATCTTCATAGACACGAGTCAACATCAACTCTAACATTACATAGTTAGTTAATAAAATGTGTGGTGGGTTTTCTTGAATTTCACTTTTTCTACTGAGACTTTCTTGTCCGGTGTACTGTGCAACTTTAATATGACTAACATCGCTTAAAAATTTCTTAAATTCTTCTGTTTGAGAATTTATCAAAGCATTCATCGGATAGACTAATATTGCCCGGACTCCTTTGATTTCTGGATGCTCTAATAAATCGTTAATAATTGGCACAACATAGGTCAAACTTTTACCAGAACCAGTACCAGTTGTCAATACATAAGACTCATCTTTTTTAGCACAATTAAAAGCTTGTTCTTGGTGGCGATAAAAGTTAAAGTCGGGGAAATATTTTTGACAGTCTGGGTGGAAAACTTTTTGATTAATTAAATGATTAATTGTGGCACTACGTTGATAAGCTGGATTAATTTGTACAAGAGGAGGAGTCCAGAGTTGACCTTTATTTAATTCCTGTTGTACAAAGTCTTTAACTCTAGAGTCGCGAATTTTCAGAAAGCTTTCTATATAGCTGCGATATTCGGCAATAATTTCATCTCTGAAGTTGAAAATATCTAAGTTTGTAGAGGGTAATATCATGTTCGGATAATTACTTATAATAAAATTTTTGTTTGTAGTAGGGCT
>NZ_CEZPJD010000557.1:0-5335 GCF_983059655.1 Okeania sp. | reverse complement strand
TTCGGGAAGATGTCAAAGGTGTGACTAAAAGTCATTATTAGGAGGAAACAATTAACGATTTTTTTAACCTATGAATATTTTTGCTTCTGCGTCGTAAAAATAAGTACAAAAGACAGGGATTAAACAAAAAAATTAATAGGTTGTTGATTAGGATAAAAAATCTCATAGATGAAGTCCATAAAAAAGTAGCAAAATGGCTAACAACTGAGTATCGTATCATCTTTCTTCCTACTTTTGAGTCTTCCCAAATGGTTGCCAAATCAGGAAAAAAGAAACGCAAACTGAACTCAAAAACAGTTCGCCAAATGCTAACTTGGGCACACTATAGTTTCAAACAAACTCTTAAGTTCCATGCTTTAAAACGAGGAGCAACCGTAATAGATGTAACTGAGGAATATACTTCCAAAACTTGTACAAAATGTGGTCATGTTCATCAAAAATTAGGAGGCTCAAAGCATTTTAAATGTCCGCACTGTGGTAACTCAATGCCGAGAGATTGGAATGGCGCTTTGGGGATATTCCTCAAAGCATTGCGTTAGCGAAGCGGCGCGTTAGCGCGATACCGCCAGTGTCGATGGTTCTGCCGTCACATTTCTATGAACGGTTTCCCCGACTTTTACCGGGAATTGCCGGGCTTGATGTATCTGTATAGCATAGATTGTTCATTCTGTACAGTATCTCAAAAGCAGCTTCGGGAAGATGTCAAAGGTGTAACTAAAAGTCATTATTAGGAGGAAACAATTAACGATTTTTTTAACCTAGTGAATATTTTTGCTTACTGCACTTTGAGCTGGACATTGTAAATACCGGAGCGCTCATTGCTATATTGTGTATTGCATAACTCATTAATTTTGCTAACTAAATGAATTCAGGAATCGATCTACAAAGAACATTTATTCAAGCTCTGGTAGACTTGGGCTTATCTCCAGAAATAGCCAGAACAGTTTGGCTACCATTACCCATGTTATTGATGATTACCGCTGCTACTGTCAGTGTTTTAGTGACAGTGTGGCTAGAGCGAAAAATTTCCGCAGCAGCTCAACAAAGAATTGGCCCAGAATTCATCGGTCCTTTGGGAACTCTAGCACCTTTAGCTGATGGCTTGAAGCTAGTTTTCAAAGAAGACGTTGTTCCTTCTAAAGCAGACCCTCTACTGTTCACTCTAGGCCCTGTAATAGTAGCCATCCCAGTATTTTTGTCCTATCTAGTAGTTCCTTTTGGACAAAATTTAATCATTACAGACTTGGGGGTAGCAATATTTTTATGGATAGCCCTTTCCAGTATTCAGCCTATTGGTCTGCTGATGTCTGGCTATGCCTCCAACAATAAATATTCCCTACTAGGAGGTTTACGAGCAGCAGCACAATCTATTAGTTATGAAATACCTTTAGCTTTAGCTGTACTGGCAGTAGTGATGATGTCCAACAGCCTCAGTACAATTGATATTGTTGAGCAACAATCAGGCTATGGCATTTTAGGATGGAACATTTGGAGACAACCAGCTGGTTTCCTCATTTTCTGGATATCAGTATTGGCAGAATGTGAAAGACTTCCCTTTGACCTTCCTGAAGCAGAAGAAGAATTAGTAGCAGGATATCAAACAGAATATACAGGGATGAAATTTGCCCTTTATTACTTAGCTTCTTACATTAATTTAGTCCTATCTGCTCTTTTTGTGGCAATTTTATATCTAGGTGGTTGGGAGTCACCTGTACCAGTTGGACTTCTCAGTGACTGGTTGGGGGTAAGTGAAACAACTCCCTGGTTACAAATAATCACTGCTACTTTGGGCATTACTATGACATTGCTCAAAGCTTATTTTCTCGTATTTATTGCAGTTTTATTACGTTGGACATTACCAAGAGTCAGGATTGACCAATTATTAGACTTAGGATGGAAGTTTCTCCTACCTGTTGCTCTGGTAAATTTATTGTTAACTGCAGCTTTGAAGTTAGCCTTTCCATTTGCTTTTGGTGGATAAATTTAGAAGTCAGGAGTCAGGAGAATTTTTTGGGCACGATAGACGTGAAGAGTTGGCTCCTGGCATCGAAACCTTATAGGGTATAAACCCCCACATCACCTGTGGCCTCCACAAACTTGTTGGAGTTTTAATCCCCCACAAATATTGATTCTGTCTCTTGTCTTCTGACTCCTTCTTCAAATAAAACTCTTGTTGTGCGGATTTGCCCGTCACTGACGTATAGCGCTGTGCGCAGGCAACAGGCAACAGCTCATCTGGCAACAGCGGTCAGACCCCGCGTCGCCGGCAGGCGCAAGGGAATGCTGACCAAGAGAGGCAACAGGGGGAATAAATTGCCGATAACATAAGACTTTTAGCTATTGGGCAAATCCTGCAATTTGTAAATATACCAGCGCTCACTGCTATACCTTACAGTTGGTTAAATCTACTGTAAATCCATAGCTGATTTTAGACTTTTAGATTAAACTATATCGAAAATCTAAAACTACTTTTTTCTGCTAATTAGACTTCCTAGGAGAAAACGCCATGCTCAAATTCCTCAATCAAGTAGGCGAATACGCTAAAGAAACTTTTCAAGCTGCTAAATATATAGGTCAAGGTTTATCTGTAACTTTTGACCACATGAGCCGTCGTCCTGTTACTGTACAATACCCCTACGAAAAACTTATTCCTTCTGAAAGATTTCGAGGCAGAATTCACTTTGAATTTGACAAGTGTATTGCCTGTGAAGTTTGTGTGAGGGTTTGTCCGATTAATTTACCTGTTGTTGACTGGGAATTTAATAAAGAAAGCAAAAAGAAAAAGCTCAAACACTACAGTATTGATTTTGGTGTTTGTATTTTCTGCGGTAACTGTGTGGAATATTGTCCAACTAACTGTTTATCCATGACGGAAGAGTATGAATTAGCAGCTTATGACCGTCATGAGTTGAATTATGATAATGTTGCCCTGGGACGATTACCATATAAGGTGACAAATGACCCAATGGTAACTCCTCTGCGAGAATTGGCTTACTTGCCTAAGGGAGCTATAGACCCTCATACAGTTCCTCAAAATGCACGTCGCGCTGGTCTTCGTCCGGAAGAAATTCTCGAACAAATGGAAGCTGAAAAACCAGTAGCAGAAACTACAGAAAAATAGCTATTAGTTTGTTAATCAGGAGTTACCCAAATTAACCTTTAAAACCTCATATGTAGGGGCGAATGGCATTGACTAACGTCAAGCTCCGTTAACGCCCTCACTCGATTTAATCTGTGCGTAATTACTGTTAATTATCAGTTGTGAAGTTAAGATTCAGCTATTAACGGTCAGCTTTTCGGTGAGGAATGTACTCGCATTCAGCTTTTGAATAAATGAAGCAAGCATTCGTTTAACTTCTACTACATTTTCAACTCTATGAAGGGAAATTGTAGATGTGGCTCGATAAACTGTTAAGGTTAAGTGATGGGCTTTTTTTTACCCATACTTTTAATTCTTTGAAATTTATCAATTGCTTTTTTCTCCTTTTTTGTAAGGTAATAAAGCTGATAGCTGAGTGCTGTTTGCGTAGCATTCCGCAAGAAATGCTTAAGATGAAATATCATTCAAAATAAACAAATCTCTAAAGGAATAAAAAGTGGATTTAGCACAAGGAGTTCAATTCGTTTCATTTGCTATTTTAAGCATAATGATGATTGCTGCTGCTTTGGGAGTAGTCTTATTTTCTAAGATCGTCTACTCAGCATTTTTGTTAGGTGGAGTATTTATGAGTATTTCTGGTTTATACCTTTTGTTAAATGCTGATTTTGTAGCTACTGCCCAAGTCTTAATTTATGTTGGAGCTGTTAATGTCTTGATTTTATTTGCAATTATGCTTGTAAATAAACGAGAAGATTTTAAAGCTTTGCCTAATGCTTGGTTTAGAAAAATAGCTACAGGTTTAGTTTGCGTTGGTTTATTTGCTCTACTAAGTACCATGGTATTATCTACTTCTTGGTCAATTCCTGGTGCTAGTATTGCTAATACAGAAAGTTCAATTGTCTTAATTGGTAGGCACTTTTTTAGTGATTTCTTACTTCCTTTTGAACTTGCTTCCGTGTTTTTATTAATGGCAATGGTGGGTGCTATTATTTTGGCTCGTCGAGATATTTTGCCTGATGAAGTACCTACTGATATGTCTCAAACACCTGTTTTAAGTTTGCCAGAACGTCCCCGTGAATTAGTCTCTAGTTCTAGTGAAATTTCTAATAATTAAATTCAAAGAGTTGATAAGTTTATGCAATTGCAACTGGAGTATTTTTTGTTATTAGCTGCAGCACTTTTCTGTATAGGTATTTATGGTTTAGTTACCAGTCGCAATGCAGTTAGGGTGCTGATGTCTATTGAGTTAATGCTTAATGCTGTAAATCTAAATTTGATGGGTTTTTCTAATTTCTTAGACCCCCAAAATATTAAAGGTCAGGTATTTACTGTATTTGTACTTACTGTTGCTGCTGCTGAAGCGGCAGTTGGTCTAGCGATAGTTCTCGCAATTTATCGTAACCGAGACACGGTAGATATGGAACAGTTTAATTTATTAAAGTGGTAATTTGAAGGTAAGCATTCAGCTATTAGCATTCAGCGTTTAGCTTTAGCTGATAACCTTTGAATGCTTACATTTTAAGACTATAAAATGTTTGGTTTGAGCAGTTTTTTATATATCCCTGTGCATCTGGATTTCAAAAATTTAGAATTAAGAATTTAGAATTAAGAATTTTAGAATTACCTTTCCTTGTATAAAGAAGAAAATTGACTCAAAGGAAAAATTTTCTTTTTATCCTCTTAAGATAGGAGGCATTCAGCCACAATTTTTCGGTAACTATTTATTGTCCGGAGAAATTTTTTTTATACTATGTAAAGAAATATAATTTTATTTACTGAAAAATATTAAGCTTCATTACTAAACTGCAACATAGAGAGAATCTCCATGCTATCCTTCCTTATCAGAGATAAGTTCAAATAATTTAGGGGAGGAAAAAACTTTGAATTCAGAAATTAAAAAATATCCATCTTGTTCTTTACATCAAGATGTTAGTGAATATGTGGCTGATTTACAATTTCACATGACTTTACACGCTCGTAATTTAGTTCCTTCTCTTAATCAAGCAAAAGATGGTCGCGAGCAGATGTTACAACAAACTCAAGCTCATTTTGAAAAGCTTATTTCTAGACAGACTCTTTAGTTATTTTAATATTTATTTTTATTCAAAAACCCAGTTTCAAGTAGCGAAGGAGATTGGGTTTTTTAGTTTGTTTGAAAACTTCAACGACCCCACATTTTATAGAACCTCTAATCGTATCTTTTACATTAACTTTACTTTCTGCAACCTGAGCGAT
>NZ_CEZPJD010000556.1:0-5336 GCF_983059655.1 Okeania sp. | reverse complement strand
TGCGGAATGCTGCGCAAACAGGCAGAGGTACTGATAACTGATAACTGATAACTGATAACTGAAATGACCATCACTTTCTGGATAAATAATTTCTGGTTTAGTATCAGTTATTAGTTCTTGTACCATACTTTTTGATTATGATTTTTTTTGTTAGAAAATATTAGACCAAGTTTGCTTGGCAAAAAAGATTTTTAATTGTTATCTGTTCCCTATTATCTTAAATTAATTAGCAAAAACTCCATATTTTATATTACAGTAAATTTCAAGATAGTAATACCAATTAAAAAAAGAATGTTACGAATAATTTGGCTGATTGAAAGATTTTATAGGAGATGTCCCTTTAACTAAAAAGATAATTCAAGATAATTTCCAGTCTAAAAAATGATATTGAAGCCATTCATTCTGACTCCTGACTACTAAGAAGTAGCCTACCTCTTTGTAACAAATATTTCTCAAACTGCTATAATAAAGTATTAGTCTCAAATAAACGTTCAATTTTTGAATATTTGAATCTACAGTTCACAATTATATCTCAATAAATATGAATCTTAAAAAGAAACCAAAAACTCCTAATAAGCGTCAAATTGGCAATGCATTATTAATTTTGGCAGGTCTGTTATTAGCAGCATATTTATTAATGCCACGTCGTAAACCTCCTCGTGTTCCTTACAGTGTCTTTATTCAACAAGTAGAAAACGAACAGGTAGTGGGGGTTCAAATAGATGAAGAAAAAATTTTATATCGTCTTAAAGGAGAAGAAAATAAACCCGGACCTTTACTTGTCACTACTCCAATAAATGATCCCCAATTACTTCAGCGTTTAGAAGATAATAAAGTTTTATTTCAAGCTGCACCACCTCAAAGTCGCTGGGTTGCTATTCTCTTAAACTGGGTAATTCCACCTATTATATTAGTATTAGCATTTCAGTTTTTTATGAATCGCGGTTCTCAAGGCGCTCTGTCAATGAGTAAGAATAAAGCGAAGGTTTATGTCGAGGGAGAATCAGATAAAATTACCTTTGCTGATATTGCTGGAGTGGAAGAGGCAAAGACAGAATTAACAGAAATTGTAGACTTCTTAAAATCACCTCAACGGTTCACTGAAATTGGAGCTAGAATTCCTAAAGGTTTATTATTAGTCGGACCTCCTGGAACAGGTAAAACTTTATTAGCAAAAGCAGTGGCCGGAGAAGCAGGAGTACCTTTTTTTAGTATATCTGGTTCGGAATTTGTAGAGCTATTTGTTGGTACTGGTGCTGCTAGAGTTCGTGACTTATTTAAAGAGGCAAAAAAGAAGGCTCCTTGTATTATTTTTATTGATGAAATAGATGCAATTGGTAAGTCAAGAACTAGTGGGAATTTTCACAGTGGCGGTAATGATGAACGAGAACAAACTCTCAATCAATTATTAACTGAAATGGATGGTTTTGGTGCCGGAGATTTGACAGTTATTATCTTAGCTGCTACTAACCGTCCAGAAGCTTTAGATGCTGCTTTATTACGTCCGGGAAGGTTTGATAGACAAGTATTAGTAGACCGCCCCGACTTATCTGGTCGGGAAGCAATTTTAAATATTTACGGCAAAAAAGTTAAGTTAGGAGAAGATGTAGATTTACATAAAATAGCAGTGAGAACTTCTGGTTTTGGCGGTGCAGATTTAGCTAATCTTGTTAATGAAGCTGCTTTATTAGCTGCTAGAAATCAAAGGCAAACTGTGGCACAAAAAGACTTTGCTGAAGCTATTGAAAGAGTAATTGCTGGTTTGGAAAAAAGAAGTAGGGTTTTGAGCGATCGCGAAAAGAAAATAGTGGCTTATCATGAGGTTGGTCATGCTTTAGTTGGGGCGATAATGCCTGGTAGTGGTAAGGTGGAAAAAATATCTATTGTACCTAGAGGAATGGCAGCATTAGGTTATACTTTGCAACTTCCTACTGAGGATAGATTTTTAAGAAATGAACAAGAAATTAGAGGGCAAATTGCTACTTTTTTGGGAGGACGTGTAGCGGAGGAAATTATATTTGGAAATATTACTACTGGAGCTTCTGGAGATTTACAAAAAGCTACTGATTTTGCCGAGCAAATGGTAACAACTTATGGCATGAGTAAAGTATTAGGGCCTTTAGCTTATGAACGGAGTGGCAAAGGAGGATTTTTGGCGAATGGTGGGGTTAATTCCCGTCGTTTATTGAGTGAAAAAACTGCTGAAGCAATTGATAATGAAGTGAAGGAAATTGTAGAGAAAGCTCATCAAGAAGCTTTAGATATTTTGAATCATAATCTAGATTTGTTGGAAAATATTTCTCAGCAAATTTTAGCACAAGAAGTGATAGAAGGTGAGGAGTTATATAATTTATTAGACCAGGCGCGATCGCCTTGGGAGTAATGGGGAGTGGGGGAGTAGGGGAGTAGGGAGAGTAGCGGAGTGGGGGAGTAGGGAGAGTAGCGGAGTGGGGGAGTAGGGGAGTAGGGGAGTAGGGAGAGTAGCGGAGTGGGGGAGTAGGGGAGTGAAAAAAACTGTTGCTTGCTTGGGGTTATATCAAATCTGTTTAATTGGGTGTACAGAAGTTTCCGCGCGTTATGAGGTACAGAGATTAACAATTGAATATTCCCAGTGCGGGCATCTTGCCCGCTTCGGGGTGTACATCACGCTTATCAAAAGCTTAAAACTCAGACAACGCGAGATTTTTCCTTCTGCCTTCTGCCTTCTGCCTTCTTTCTTCTTCCTTCTTCCTTCTAAATTTCCCATAATCTCACGGTTCCATCCTCACTCCCTGTCGCAATCAATTTACTGTCTGGACTAAAAGCAATACCGTTGACAGTATCTGTATGTCCAGCCAATACCTTAATTTCTGTAGCCGATCTTGTATCCCATAATTTGACAATACCATCCCTATCTCCAGCAGCCAAAAACCGACTATCTGGACTAATTGCAACACTCTCTACTGAATTGTCATATCCTTCTAAAACTGTAACTTCACCCTGAGATACCATATTCCATAAATGCACTTGCTCACAATTGCTAAAACTCAGAAATTGACCATTGTTACTGAGGGCAATATTACCTATACAATTAACGCAACCCTCCAAAATCTTGATTTCTGTCTCAGAAGCAATATCCCATAACCTCACAGTACCATCATTGCTACCAGAGGCCATAAACTTACCGTCAGAACTAAAAACAACACTTTGAATATAGTCTGTATGTCCCAAAAAACTTTTGACTACTTGCTTTGATGCAATTTCCCATAAACTTAGATGATGTTCTGAATTGATAAATGCTACTAATTTTAGGTCTGGACTGATAGCAATAATTTTCGGGCAACTATTTCGGGGTATCTGAATATAAGTTTCTGATTGATTTCCCCACAAGCAAATCAGATTAAAGTTACCATCAGAAATCTGACTACTCCCAAAAACAAAACAATAATCATTTGAATTAGATGCAACTGTTTGCACCCACTCCATATCTGAGACTATTGTTTTGACCTTTTCTCCAGAAAGGATATTCCATAATTGGACTTGATTACGACTGACAACTGCCAGAAATTTTCCATCAGAAGTAAAAGCAACTTTTTTGATGAAAAAATTTGTTTGGGTTTCCAGAGTTGTAATTGTTTTTCCCGATGGAATTTCTGAAATCTCTACTCGGTCGAAACTGCCAGTAGCAAATAATGCACCATTAGGACTAAAGGCAATACTACCAATGTAACTAGGATGACCGGGTAATGTCACTATCTTTGTTTGTGATGCCAAATCCCAGATTTGAGTGTCAGCAGCTAGGAGGCGACTGTCAGAACTAATAGCAGCATTGTTATGCCATGAGTCGAGAAATTTTGACTCGGTTCCTGCTACCATATCCCATATTTGTAAATCATTACTCCCACAAACAATTAATCTGCCATCTGGACTTGAAAATACAAAATTAGAGGGAAAGTCTGTTTGCCCTGCCATCATTTTTACTTGAGTTGCAGATGCTGTTTCCCAGACTATAACATCACCTATATCTATAAATGTAGCTGCTAGAAATTTACCATCGGCAGCGATCGCGATACTTACTACTTCTAACTCTTCTTCAGGATAAGATAATTCCATCGCTGGAGTCTCTGCTGTCGATGCTAAATTCCAAAACCTGACAGTACCTTTATTATCTCCACAGGCAAGAAATTGACCTTGAGAACTAATGGCAATACAAGTTATTGTTATATCATCGTCAGTTTGTATTTGTAGTTGTCGCAAAAGTTGCCTTTGGCGTAAATCCCAAATATAAATTTTTTGACCCCAACCTAATGCTAGCGTTGTACCATCGTCACTTATTGTGCCACATTTTGCCGGGGAGTCGATATCCCACAATCGCTGCCAATTATTGATATCGTATAAGCTTGTACCACCACTGGCGCAGATTATTAATAAATCGTTATTCAGGAATTGAATTTTGTATATATGTCCCAAGGCTATTCGTTGAGCAATTCCTGCTTGTTTTAAGCTAGGTAAAACTACTTGCAATTGATTGGAGTGAGTGTACATTTTCAGCAGCTAAATATAGGGGGATATAAGAGAAATATTATCTCAATTTTCAATTTAACAAATGTTGGGCCACTCAAGAGTTTTATAGCGCAAGGCAACAGGCAATAGGCAATAGGCAACAGGCAACAGGCAACAGGGGGAATAAATTGCTTATAATATAAAATTTTAGCTATTTGGCCCCTTCTGCAATTTGTAAATATACCAGCGCTCATTGCTATATTAGTATTTTGAGCCTACAACAGCCAAAAACCTTGCACTTTTTCAGCTTAGTTTTTGGTTTGAAACAGACTCAGAATATAGAGCAATATTTTTCTTTCTTCAGGACTTACGCAAATTCACCTGAAAAACGCCATATGTAGGGGCGAATGGCATTCCCCCTCAGTGTATTTAGTGTTCGTGCGTAAGTCCTGTTTCTTACAACTTCGGTCTTTCCTGGTGCGAAAACTACAACGTTTTAGTTTTTCATTTCAGAGAAAGTCAGAATATAACGCCATATTTTTCTTTCTTGCAAATTCGGTCTTTCCTAGTACTCAAACTATAACGTCTTAGTTTTTGGTTGGAGAGAAATTCAGAATAATAGAGCAATATTTTTGTTGATTCGGTCTTTCGGTGTTTCGGTAGTGGAAAAACTATAACGTCTTAGTTTTTGGTTGGAGAGAAATTCAGAATAATAGAGCAATATTTTTGTTGATTCGGTCTTTCGGTCTTTCCTTGTCCGTAAAACTACAACGTCTTAGTTTTTGGTTTGAGAAGGAAATCAGAATATAGAGCAATATTTTTGTTGATTCGGTCTTTCGGTGTTTCGGTAGTGG